>JAFTLM010000075.1 GCA_017455945.1 Clostridia bacterium
AAAAATAACTCTTTCGGCAGACGATATGGAAAAATACGCACTTGGTACCGATATAGATTACGCCGATTCAAAAACGAGAAAAGCGTTTAAAAGCATTTTGGATGAGGCAGGAAAAAGAACCGGCTTTGACACCGAAAGCGAAAAAATATTTATTCAGCTGTATCCGTCTAAAAAGGGAGGCTGCGAGGTATACATAACTATGCTGGGAAACGAGGACGAAGAATCTGTAAAAAAGCCGTTTGAAAGCAAAGCTCCCTCAAAGCCGACGGACAAAAGCACCGGAATAATCGCCACCACAAAAAAGAAAAACGCAAAAGAAAGGAAACGCATATATTCGTTCGACACACTGGATTCTTTGGTTGCGGTATGCCGAAGATTGCGTTTCATCGCTTGGAAAGGTCACAGCAGCGCATACAAAGACGGCAACGGCAAATTTTATCTCATGTTAAAGGATAACGTTCGTCCCGATTTAGTCTATCTTGACAGACTTTCATTCATTTTTGAGTACGGTGACTCCGAAAATTACGATTCTCTTGTAAAATATTTGAGCGAATACGCCCGTTGTATATGCGAAGCTAATGCGGTTGAAAATTTAGGGGTACTGTAAAAAAGCAAAACATTTAATCTAAAAGTGTTGAAATTTGTTGTGTTTTATGGTACAATAATAAAATGGAAAATTCACAACGAAAAGGAACGGTAAAAAATGGATACATTGGACGCTTTATATAAAAAATGTTCGGAATGCGAAGGTTGCTCACTTCATCAAACACGAACCAACTGCGTTTTCGGCAGTGGAAATCCAAACGCGGATCTTATGTTCGTAGGGGAAGCTCCGGGTGAGCAGGAGGATCTTCAGGGCAAACCTTTCGTAGGCAGAGCGGGACAGTTGCTTGACAAATTTCTCTATGCGGTAGACATAAACAGAGAGGACGTATACATCGCCAACATATTGAAATGCCGCCCGCCCAAAAACCGCAATCCTCTTCCTGAAGAAGAAGAGGCGTGTATTGACTTTTTAAGAGATCAGGTTAACATCATACAACCACAAATTATCGTTTGCCTCGGAAGCGTAGCGGCTGTAAAGCTCATCAAGCCCGATTTTAAAATAACCAGAGAACACGGACAGTGGTTTAAAAAAGGAAACTTTCTCATGTGTGCTGTTTACCACCCTGCCTTTCTTCTCAGAGCCCCCAGAAAGAAAGAGGATATGCTTGTCGATATGAAGGCTATAAAGGCACAGCTCGACGAGCTTCAAAGAGGATAAAAATGCAAGGTTTCTCAAGTTTTTTAACGGTAATAGCCACCATTTTGTTTCTGCTTATATCAGGCTTTATTCTCAGGAAAACAAACATTATAGATGACACCGCTTCAAACAGATTATCGAAGCTTATAATAAACATCGCACAGCCGATGCTCATTATCCATTCGTTGACCAACCAGGATTTCACCTATGAAAACTTAAAATCCGGCGGTTTTATTTTGGTTGCGGGTCTTTTCGTACATTTTTTGCTTTCGGTTTTCGCGTTCTTATTCTGTGCTAAAATCCAAGACCTCAATGAAAGAAAAATCACCGAATTTTCTATGGTACTCGGCAACTGCGGATTCATCGGATTTCCGATTTTTGAGTCGCTTTTTGGTGCAAACGGTCTGTTTCTCGGGGCGTTTTTTGTCATAAGCTTTCACTTGACATTATGGACATGGGGGCTGTCAATATTGGCACGAAATCGTAATGACATCAAACTTACATGGAAAAAAGTGATATTGAACCTCGGAACGATTCCCTGTACAATCGGCATTGTTTTGTACGTTGCCAAGGGCGTTTTGCAACAACATTTTCCCGCATTTGACTTTCCGCAATTTTTCTATGACTGTTGCAATTATCTCGGCTCGCTTTGCACTCCCATATCGGTACTTATAACCGGAGCTTTGATTGCCACAAAGCCGTTAAAACAGCTTTTCACTTCCGCAAAGCTATATTATTTGTCGGCTGTCAAGTTGTTGATAATACCTATGCTGGTTTGTCTTGCAATGACATTTGTGGGCTTTGATTATAACACGTTGCTTTTCTGCACGGTAGCTGCTTCGATGCCCTCTGCCGCTGTAGCCTCTATGCTTGCAGAACTACATTCAATATCTCCGTCTTACGCATCACAAGCCGTAGGCTTCACCACGTTAATATCGGTAGCCACAATGCCCTGCGTGCTTTTTATAGCACCGAAACTGATAAATTTACTCGGTTAAAAAAAGACTGCATTTGCAGTCTTTTTATTTATCTTTAACGTCACGTTTTTTCACTCTGAAGAAGAGGGCGGCAAAGCCTTTTGCAGAAAACGGGATAA
>JAFTLM010000003.1 GCA_017455945.1 Clostridia bacterium
CAAAGACTTAAAGACCCGCGAGACCGTGGTTACCCTCGCTCTCGGTGCCCTCGACAGCTTTACCGCCACCTACCACTCAGACGGCGGCTGCGACGAGGGACCCTCATATTGGGGCGTTGCGGGCGGTGCTTTGTACAACGCCTGCCTTGTGCTTTACGATATGTCAAACGGCTACATAAACGTGTTCCGCTACCCGCTTGTCGTAAACATCGCCGAATACGTGGCAAAGGCTCACATCTGCGGCAATTATTTCACCAATTTTGCCGACGCCCCCGCCAATCTTTCGTCTATCGCTCATTGGCAGCTTGATTTTGCACTTATGTGCGGCTCGGAATTTATGGAAAATTACGAAAGAGCACGCCTGGGAGAAAAAGAGCCGATTTATTCGGGTGCAGGACGCAACTGCCCCTACAGAATGATGAGAGCTTACGCATACGGCAAGCTCCCGGCGGCAGAATACACTCCCCCCAAAAAAATCTGGCTTGACGGCATAGGCGTTGCCATAACCCGTGAGAACGAAAACGCCGACAAGGGACTTTACCTGGCGTTCAAGGGCGGGCACAACGCCGAAAGCCACAACCACAACGACGTGGGCACCTTTATCGCCTTTGCCGACGGACAGCCTCTGTTCATCGACCTGGGTGTTGGCGAATACACAAGAAAAACCTTTGGTCCCTATAGATATGAAATTCTGTCAATGCGTTCGGAATATCACAATCTGCCAAGCTTTAACGGAGTAAGCCAGAAAAACGGCAGAGCCTTTGAGGCGAAGGATTACGCGTATAACGCGGAAACAGGGACTCTTGAAATGGATCTTAGTGCCGCATACCCACAAGAAGCAGGGCTTGAAAGCTACCGCAGAAAAGCCGTTTTGGAAAACGGTGAGATAACAGTAACCGACAGAGTTGTCCTCAAAGAGGACGGATGTGCCGTGTTCCACCTCATCACAAGAACAAAGCCCGAAAAGGCGGAAAAAAACAGCTTCAGAATAGAAAACCGGACGGTTTGCTTCGACCCGTCGCTTAACCTTTCCACAGAGGAAATCGTATGCGACACGGTTGAACTGAAAAAGATTCCCAAAGCCTGGAACACCGAAAAACTGTGGCGAATAAACCTGAAAGCCCAAAACCTTGAAGGCAACAAAGAATATGTCTTTGAGTTGAAAATTTAACAAAAAATAAGCAAAACAAAAACCGATGTTTTAAAAACATCGGTTTTCTTGTTTGGAAAAATAAATTATAGTTTAGCGGTGGAGAGAACGGGGGAACGGGTCGCTTTTTTGCAAAAAAGCTCCGCAAAAAACCTTCCTGATGAAAGTTTTTTGATTGTTTTGTGCGTTGCCGTTCACTCGTCGGCTGAACACCGACGAGTTTGTTGGGCTGATGGTTGGGAGCTTTAGATTGCTGTCGGTACGTACTGCCGCAGGGCGTCAGGGACCACTTGCCCTGCCGCCCCTCACGAAACAGTTACAAGAAAAATGGAGGTGTCGAGCCGACATTTTTCGGAGTGCGACGGATATGTTCGCAC
>JAFTLM010000076.1 GCA_017455945.1 Clostridia bacterium
AACGGATACCTTGTGGGAGGCGAAAAAAACAGAAAACGCTACAAGACACCATTGGAACTTACCGAAAAAGGCAGGGCGGTGGCAGAAGGAATATCCAAAAAAATAGATTCTGTTTTAAGCAGAACCAATGACGGGCTTTCAAGCGAGGAGCTTGATATTATGTACAGAGCCCTCACTGTGGTTTGCGAAAATCTTCAGAGTATATGTGACAAATATGACGAATAAAATACAAATATAAGGAGAACTATTATGGCAACGTATGCTATTTTTACCGATTCGGCTTGCGACATCAAGCCCGAAATGCTTAAGGAGTGGGGTGTTGGATACGAAAACCTCACATTCAGATTTGAAGGAGACGACAAGGTTTATACAAGCGAGGATATGGATATAACCGCATTTTATCAGAAGATGAGAGAGGGCGGTGTGGCAAAGACCGCAGCCGCAAATCCCGAAGCGTTTATCGGCTCTTTCAGAAAGATACTTGAGGCGGGCAACGACATTCTTCATCTGGGATTCTCTTCGGGTCTCAGCACCACTTACAACGCCGCACGTATAGCGGCACTTCAGCTTGCCGAGGAATTTCCCGACAGAAAGATAGTCGTTATAGATACTCTGGCGGCATCCGCCGGACAGGGATTGCTTGTGTATCTTGCGGTGAAGAAGCAGGAAGAGGGTGCGAGCCTTGAGGAAAACGCCGAGTACATAAAGGCAATGGTTCCCAAGCTCTGCCACTGGTTTACCGTTGACGACCTGGTTTACCTCAAGAGAGGCGGAAGAGTCAGCGCACTCACCGCTATAGCAGGCACAATGCTCGGTATCAAGCCCGTGCTTCACGTTGACGACGAGGGTCATCTTATTAAAGTTTCCACCGCTCACGGACGCAAGAAGGCTATTATGGCTCTTGCAGACAAATACGGTGAGCTTGCCGACGACAAAGAGAACGGCGTGGTGTTCATTTCCAACGCAGATTGTATTGGCGACGTAAAACAGCTTGAAAATATTCTCAAAGAAAGATACGGTGCGAGCGTTGACGTTATTACAGACGTGGGCAGTGTTATCGGTGCACATTCGGGTCCCGGTACGCTGGCGCTCTTCTTCGTGGGTAAAAATAAGTAATTTTCGGAGGAAAATTTATGGCTAATAACGAAAAAAAGACCAGCGGTGTGCAGGATATAGTAAAAGACCTTGCCAAATCCACCGCAAGCGGTATGCAGAGCCTCGCCAAAAAGACTGCCCAAGGGGCACAGAATCTGGCGAAAAATACAAGCGAAAGTATGAAGAAATCTCAGGCTAAAAAGAACGTAGCCAAAGAGGCGGGTGCTGCCAAGAAGCCTGTGAAGAAAAAAACGCAGAAAAAGAAGTCGGAGAAGAAGAAGGGCGGACTGCCTTTGAATCTTAAGTTCTTGGGCGGAGCACTTTTGCGTAAAATGGCTAAGGGCGGAGCAAAGCGTCTCGGCTCCAACGCCGATGAGGTTAATAAGCTCAACGTATTTCCTGTTCCCGACGGGGATACGGGCGATAATATGAGAATGACCATAGAAAGCGGTATCGCCGCCATTGAAAATATGGATTCCGACGATATTGCCGAGGTTATGAAGGCACTTTCACACGGTATGCTTCTCGGTGCCCGCGGAAACTCGGGCGTTATCCTTTCCCAGTTCTTTGCGGGAACCGCAAAGGGGCTTGAAAAGGAGGAAAAGGCGGACCCCGCTACCTTCGGAAAGGCTCTTGAGATGGGCGTAAAGCAGGCGTATTCTTCGGTAATGACACCCACAGAGGGAACTATTCTTACCGTTGCGCGTGAGGCTGTTGAGTACGCTGTGGCAAGAGTTACTCCCGAGAGTACCATCAGAAGCCTGTTTGCTGACCTTGTAAAGGAAATGCACGCTTCTCTTGACAGAACTCCCGAAATGCTTGCCGCTCTTAAAGAAGCAGGCGTGGTAGACAGCGGC
>JAFTLM010000077.1 GCA_017455945.1 Clostridia bacterium
CGCTGACATAGCAGCAAAGCTTTCTGCGGTTGCCGACGTCACCGTTGCCGATGCTCTTTCGGCGGCTAAAGAGGCGGGTAACGCAAAGGCTGTAAACGTAGTGCTTATCGGCGTTCTTGCCAAGAACTCGGATATTCCCTACGAAAAATGGGTGGAGACGATAAAGACTACCGTTCCCCCGAAATTCCTTGACATCAACCTCAAGGCGTTTGACATCGGCTACAATTTATAATTTAATTTACATAACGGAGGCAAAAAATGAAATACTGGCAAGAAGAACTTGAAACAATGCCTCGCAAGAAACTTAAAGAGCTTCAGAACGAGAGACTGGTTTGGCAAGTAAAAAGAATGTACGAAAACGTCGAACTTTTCAGACAGCGTATGGACGAAAAAGGGCTCAAGCCCGAAGACATCAAGGGGGTAGATGACCTTCACAAGCTTCCCTTCTCCTACAAAAAGGATCTTCGCGACTACTACCCCTACGGACTTTTTGCCGTTCCAATGAAGGATATCCGCCGTGTTCACGCTTCCTCTGGTACAACAGGAAAGCAAATTGTCGTAGGATACACGGACGGAGACCTTGACAGATGGGCAAACTGCTTTGCGAGAATGCTTGTTGCTGTCGGTGCAGACGAAAACGATTTCGTTCACGTAGGTTACGGTCTCGGTCTTTTCACGGGTGGTTTCGGTGCACACGACGGCGCTGTAAAGCTTGGAGCTACCGCTATCCCGATTTCCGCGGGTAACACCCAAAGACAGATTCAGACTATGATAGACTTCGGCTCAACCGTTCTCTGCTGCACTCCCTCTTACGCTATGTATCTGGGTGAGACAATAAACGAGCAGGGGCTCAAAGACCAGCTCAAGCTTAAAGCCGGTGTTTTCGGTGCAGAGCCCTGGACAGAAGAAATGAGACACCAGATTGAGGAAAAGCTCGGTCTTAAAGCTTACGACATCTACGGACTTTCCGAAATTATGGGTCCCGGTGTCTCCTGCGAGTGCGAATACCAGTGCGGTATGCACGTTTGGGAGGACCACTTCATTCCCGAGATAATCGACCCCGACACGGGCGAGGTGCTTCCCGAGGGTGAGCAGGGTGAGCTTGTATTCACAACTATCACCAAGGAGGGCTTCCCCCTTATCAGATACCGTACACGTGATATCTGCTCGCTTAACTACGCTCCCTGTAAGTGCGGAAGAACTCACGTCCGCATGAACAAGCCTCAGGGCAGAACCGACGATATGCTTATTATCCGTGGCGTAAACGTATTCCCCTCTCAGATTGAAGAGGTTCTTCTTAAGGTAGGCGGCGACGTTACTCCCAACTACCAGATTATAGTTGACCGCGAGAACAACACCGACACCTTCCTTGTAAATGTGGAAATGAGCGAGGAAATGTTCTCTGACGGCATCAAGAAGATCGAAGCAATCGAGAAGACTATCACCGAAAATCTCCGCAGCACACTTGGCATCGCTCCCAAGGTAAGACTTGTTAACCCCAAGTCTATCGAGCGAAGCGAAGGCAAGGCAAAGCGTGTTATCGACAAGAGAAAACTTAAGTAAGGAGGATTTGTTATGTTTATTAAACAGCTTTCTATTTTTATTGAAAACAAGGTAGGCAGGCTCCAGGCGATTATGGACACTCTGAGCGAAAACAACATCAACATTCGTGCACTCTCCATAGCAGAGACCACAGAATTCGGTATTCTCAGAATCATCACCCCCGACGTAGAAAAGGCAAAACAGGTTCTCCGCGAGGTTGACGTTATCTCCAAGATAACCGACGTTATCGCCGTTTACATCGACGATAAGGCAGGCGGACTTGCAAAAATGCTTAAGTCTATAACCGACGCCGAGATAAACGTGGAATATATGTACGCGTTCCTCGGAAGAACCGAAGGCAAGGCGCTTATGGTTCTCAAGGCAGATGACGAGGCAAAGGCTGAAAAGGCGCTCCTTGCAAGCGGCATGGAGCTTGCAAGCCCCGACATCATCTGAGTTGCTAAAAATAAAAGGCTGAATCTTATGATTCAGCCTTTTTTTCCGCCTGGCCGGCGGGGGCGAATGCCTTCGGCGTTCACGTAATATAATTTGTGCTAACATATCCGTCGCACTTCGAAAAATGTCGGCTCGACACCTCCATTTTTCTTGTAACTGTTTCGTGAGGGCGGATGGGGTGGCGGTCCCCAGCCGCCTGCGGTAGTACGCTCCGACAGCAATCTAAAGCTCCCAATCAATTAGCCCAACAAACTCGTCGGTGTTCAGCCGACGAGTGAACGGCAACGCACAAAACAATCAAAAAAACTTTCATTAGGAAGGTTTTTTGCGGAGCTTTTTTGCAAAAAAGCGACCCGTTCCCCCGTTCTCTCCACCGCTAAACTATAATTTATCTAAAAACCAAAGGAGCTGACTCAACGAGTCAGCTCCTTAAACATTACGAAAATCTGGCTACAAACTCTTCCTGCTCACTGCGGGACAGGTTGGAAAACAGCACGTTCCAGCCGCAAAGGCGAACCTGGAGGTTTGGGTAATCCTCAGGCTTTGCCATAGCTTTACGCAGGACGCTTGCGTCAAGCACGTTGAAGTGAACCGCAAATCCGCCTCTGTTCATAAAGATAATCAGCGCGGCGTACATTGCCTCCATTCCCTCTTCGCCGCACACTGCGGAAGCGTGGAAATCCACGTCAAGGGTCGAGCCGTTGGGCGTAAGCGTAAAGTCCTGGGTCGTAGCAGACATAATGTGTGCGGTGACCCCCTCTCGGTCGGCTCCTATGGAGGCGGTCGAGTTTTGGGAAACAGGTTCGCCCCGCTTGCGTCCGTCGGGTGTTGCCGCTGTTTTCTCTCCAAACTCCCAACGCCAATTTATCGAAAATGTACCAAGTCTGAAAATGCCGCCCTTGACGTTCGGCTTACCGTTTACAAACCCCGACAGCTTTTCCACTATATCAGCCGCCAGTCTGTCTGCCTCGGCAAAGCCCATACCGTATTTCGGAAAATGATTTTTCACGGTAAGACGCAGCTTTTCGTTGCCCTCCCAATCGTTTTTCACAATCTCCGCAAGCTCACCGAGAGTAAGCGTTTTGTCCTCGTAAACCAGCTTTTTCACCGCCAACAGCGAATCGACAGCCGTTGCCATACCGAAGGCGTTGAGCGAAGAGTTGCTGTACTTCGCACCGCCGTCGCAATAAACGTCCCGCCCGCTTTCCACGCAGGCATCGTAGGTTGCCGAAAGAATCGGAGACGAATGGATATATTTATACTGACTTTCGTGGGCGTTTGTCAACGCCATAGCCGAGTTGCAAATGCTCTCAAGCTGAACAAAGAACAGCTTCAAAAAATCTTCGAAAGTGGCAGGCTCATCAGGCCCCTCAACGCCAAGAAGCCTTTCACAAAGCATATCTCGCCCGTTATTCAAGGCAAGCTCGATAGCCTTCGGCATATTGACCTTAGCGTTACACGAACAGGTGACCTCTCCTCTGCCTCCGCACTCATAGCAACCGACAACGGCGTAATCACGTGCGTCTGTCGCATCCTCGCCAAGCTTGATAAGCGATTCGGTAACGGTTTTATCCCCCATGAAGCAAATGCTGTTGGCACCTTTGCGGACCGAGTCAAGGGCAATTTTCACAAAATCCTTTGGCATGTCGTCGGTATAAAGAAAATGAAGCTTTATATTGGGATATGCCGATTTGGCATACTCTTCCATAAGGATGTAACTCATTTCGTTTACGGCGGTTTTGCCGTCTTTTCCCACGCCGCCCAAGGCAAAAGGAATATTAGCGCCTATTTTCCACTCATCAAGCTCCTTGTACATTGCGGCAATCAGCTTGTGTACGCCGTCGCTGTCAAGCCTGCCTGCGGCAACATCGGCGACACGGAACGGCTCGTAAAGGGCATCAAGCCTGCCCAAGGTTCGCACGTCGGCGCCGTCAAACCTATGTTGCATAATATAGTAAACAAAAGTAAGCTGGATCGCCTCGTAAAGTGTTTGGGGCGGTCTTTTTGCAAGTGCGTGCAAAGCCTCCGCCTGCTCCTTGTTGCAAGCCGTATCTGCCGCACGCTCCACGTAAGAGATAACGGCTCTCCACACGCGAATACCCGCTTCGTAATAAAGACGCTCTTTGTCGGTATGTTCCCTCTCGGCGTTTCTTTCAAGTCTTTCAAGAATCCCGCAAAGTCCCAACTCAAAAACGTTCTCATAGTCGGGGGCGGTATGTCCGAAGTCGATAAATCCGGTATAACCGCGGCAATCCGTATTGTCAAAGACCTCTCGTCCCACAAGTCTTACGGTATCGTCTATACGCTTTTTTCTGCGCCTGTATATAAGTCCGTGAGCGGTCTTGCCGCCGACATCCGCACCAAGATCGTAAAAGAATTTGTTTTCGCGACGTCCCGAGATAGGAGCCTCCAAAAACAACTTTTCAAGTATGATACCATCGCGGGTAACGACGTCAAGGTGGCTGTTTTCCCCGTCCCAGGCGTACAGTTCGTTTTTCAGTTCTTCAAGAGTTACAGACATATGCACTCTCCTTTCGCTTATTGGATACAGAATACCACAAAAAAATAATCGTGTAAATAGACAAATGATAAATTTTACACTTTTCGAAACTTGTTTTTGCAAAACTACTTGTATTTCAAGCTTTTTTCTGTTACAATATCCGTATAACACGAGGGAGGAAAAGATATGGCAAAGCTTGACATAACCAAAAATAAAATGCTTATATCCGAATATATCGAAACGAGAAAAGGCTTTTGCGTCAGAAGATGCATCCCATTTCAACGCCCTCGCCCTTCCGACGGATTTATTTTTATTCTTGAGGGCACGTGCCACTACACCTTTGACGACGGAACAAAATTCAGAGTGAAGAAAAACGACATTCTTTACCTTGCCCACAACGCTGTTTATCAGATGGACATCGACTGTGACAGATATGAGTTTTACGTTATAAATTTCTTTTTTTCAAATTCGGAGCTTCGGCAGAGTGCATTTTACACGCCTTTGCTTCCCTCTTCAGCGGAACAGCTTTTTTCACGGCTTTGCTTTGCGCGAGACACAGGCTCTCCCGCCGCCTTCGCGCGGGATATGACCTTGATATACAAAATAATGGGGCTGGTAACCGAAAGTGCGGAACGCGTATATATGGGCGGAGAAGCCCGTGCAAAGGTGGAACGGTGTGCCGATTTTATTCATCTTAACTTTTCCGAAAATTCACTCTCGGTGTCCGCTCTTGCCAAAAGCATTTCTTTGAGCGAAGTACATTTCAGAAAACTTTTTTCACGGCGTTTCGGCATTTCACCCGCCCATTACATAATACAGACACGTATCAATCACGCACTTAAGCTTATGGAGCTTGATGAAATGACACTTGATGAAATTGCCGAACGAAGCGGATTTGCTTCCCGCCCCTATTTTAACAAGGTTTTCAAACGCTTTTTGGGCGAGACACCGGCGGTGTACAGACGCTCGCTTTCAAAGCATTCTGACGTGACGTAATAAAAATTCAAAAAAACTATTGACATTTAATAGAAGTTATGGTATAATACCGAATTGAAGCGGACTTTTGTCCGTCTCCTTACCGTGTGTAAAATTTCTGAATACCACGGTCTTTAATGTCCATAGGGAGGTGTAAAATATGGAAAAGGTACTCAATTCTTATGAAAGCCTCTTCATCGTTGATCTTTCTAACGGCGAAGAAGCTGCAAAGGCTACAGTAACCAAGTTCACCGACCTTATCGCTAAAAACGGTGAGATCGTTGACGTTGCTGACTGGGGCAAGCGCCGTCTTGCATACCCCATCAACGATATGAACGAGGGCTACTACACTGTAGTTACTTTCAAATCGGAGCCTTCTTTCCCGGTAGAGCTTGAGCGTCTCTACAACATCGATGAAAGCGTTATGCGTAGCATCGTGTTGAAACTTGAGCATGAGCCTGTTGCAAAGGCTGCTGAAGTTGCAGAAGAGCCCGCTGCAGAGGCTACCGAGACAGATGCTGAGTAATCGGCAGGAGGATTTTGAAGATGAGTCTTAATCTCAACAAGGTTGTTCTGGCGGGAAGAGTTACCGCCGACATTGAGCTCAAGAGAACATCATCTGATGTTTCGGTTGTTTCGTTTACTATCGCCGTCAACAGACGTTACGTCAGTAAAAACGCCGACGCTCAGGCTCAACAGCAAGCGGATTTCATCAACGTAACCGCTTGGAGATCCACAGCAGAATTCATCCAAAAATATTTCCACAAGGGTTCGGCAATCTGCATCACCGGCTCTATCCAGACACGTAAGTGGCAGGATCAGCAGGGCAACAACCGCTACACTACGGAAGTAGTTGCGGACGAGGCTATGTTTGTTGAAAGCAAGTCCGATGCATCACAGGGATCTTACTCCCCCGAAGCCTACGGTGCTCCTTCATTCTCGTCGGGTGCAAACGATGCGCCCAAATTCGAAGACGTCAGTACAGACGACAGCCTTCTTCCCTTCTGATAAGGGCGGGGCTCTTCACTCTATTAAATTTTAAGAGGAGGTTCATAAGATGGATAAGAACGAAAACGTAGCTCGTCAGGCTCGTCCCATGCGCAAAAGAAAGAAGATCTGCATCTTCTGCGCAGACAAGGTTGACTACATTGACTACAAAGATACAGCAAAGCTTAGAAAGTTCATCAGCGAACGCGGAAAGATTCTTCCCAGAAGAATTTCGGGTGCTTGTGCAAAGCATCAGCGTGACCTTAACACGGCAATCAAGCGCGCTCGTCAGGTAGCGCTTTTGCCCTACGTAACTGACTAAGGTGTAATTTAATTGACAAAAGGGAGGGGCATTAATGCCCCTTTGTTTTTTGGGAGGTAAAAATGTTTGCTCTTTATATTGGGATCGCCGCGACGGTGGTTTTGTTGCTTGTGTTCGTACCTGCCTACCTTCTGTTTGTTTACGCAGTTCGCAAATCGACTATGCTCACCCCGGAACAGCTTATCGAAAGGCTGAAAGCAAGACACAAAAGCGATGAAATAAAATCGCAGTGGGGATATATGGCTGAAGAAGGCTACAAAAAGCTCCTGAAGCAACCGCTTGAGGACGTGTATATAACGAGCCGAGACGGATTAAAGCTCCACGCGACGCTTATCGAAACCGAAAACGCAACAAAAACCGTAATTTTTTCACACGGCTGGCGCAGCCACGCCTTTTTTGACTTCAGTTGCATTTGGGAGTACTATCTTTCACACAAATTCAACGTCCTGCTTATAGATCACCGTGCCCACGGAAAAAGCGAGGGAAAATACATCTGCTTCGGAATAAAAGAGCGTTACGACCTTATAGATTGGGCAAATTTTATAAACCTACGTTTCGGCACCCACAAAAAAATATTTTTCAGCGGACTTTCTATGGGAAGTGCCACGGTAATGATGGCACTGGGCACCGAAGGGCTTCCGTCAAACGTAGTCGGTGCGAGCTGTGATTGCGGTTACACAAGTCCGAAAGACATTTTCAAACACGTTTTGAAAAGTAAATTTCATTTGCCGTCCTTCCCTTTCATCAACGTGGCAAGCTTGATATCAAAGCTGACGGCAAGGTTTGATTTTGATGAATTTTCGTCGGAGGAGGGGTTGAAAAAAGCAAAAGTTCCTATTATCTTTATACACGGAACGGAAGACGGATTTGTACCGATAGAACACACATATCGGAATATGAAGTCGTGTGCGTCGGAGTATTCACAAGCCATAATCGAAAACGCCGGGCACGGAATGAGTTACCTCACCGACAAAGAAAGCGTGATACAAAAAATAGAAGCCCTGCTCAAATCGCTTTTTGAAGATTTTTGAGACGGCAAATTATATTTTACCGCCTGACCGGCGGGGGCGAATGCCTTCGGCGTTCACGCAATGTGATTTGTGCTAACATATCTGTCGCACTCCGAAAAATGTCGGCTCAACACCTCCATTTTTCTTGTAACTGTTTCGTGAGGGGCGGCAGGGCAAGTGGTCCCTGACGCCCTGCGGTAGTACGCTCCGACAGCAATCTAAAGCTCCCAATCATTAGCCCAACAAACTCGTCGGTGTTCAGCCGACGAGTGAACGGCAACGCACAAAACAATCA
>JAFTLM010000078.1 GCA_017455945.1 Clostridia bacterium
CCCAATGCTCTTTTGCGAGGCATTGGCAGATCTCTTTGATTATACTGTAAAATACATACAAGTAAAAGATAATCTCTCCGACACTGCTCCCCGTGTACCCTCCAAGGACTATGTTGCCGATACAAACGGCGAAGGAACAAAAGGCACAATAACCTATATCAACACAGCGGTTGGCGGTTGGAACTCCGCAAAGGCACTGAATAATATTCAGAGATACGTCTTGGATTATATCGAGGATTACGGTTGCGACCTTTTCGTTGTCGCTCTCGGTATGAACGACAGATATAATAGCGGAGATACGACTTTAATCGGCAATCTGGAATCCATAACGGACCGCGTTCTGCAGGCGGCACCCAAAACAGGTGTTGTTCTGGTATCAACTATGGTATGTAATCCTCATTCTACCAACTACCTGGCTAACGAAAAAGCAGATCAGCGTGAGGGCATAAAGGGACTTGCGGAAGAATTCCGTGCCGAAGGAGTTGCTTGCGGCGTATGCGATATGGGCTCTGTAAGCCTTTCGATCCTTGAGCGCAAGGAATTCCACGACTGTTCGGGAAATAACATCAACCATCCCAATGACTTCTTTGGCCGTGTTTATGCTCAGACCTTGCTCCAGACCGTTATCGGTTACGAAAATATGGGTTAAAAAACATTTTATTAGATAAGATCAGCCCGATCCTTTGGAGTCGGGCTGATTTTTTGCAAAATTTCTAAATTATTTCTTAAATTAGTTTGAATATTTTTTTAACAGCATTGACATTTTGCCATAAGTGATGTATAATTATGATATCTATAATGTACAGTAGTCACTCTGTAAAAAGAGCAACTGGAAAGGAAACAATAATTATGAAGAAATTCGTAAGTATCTCGCTTGTTTGCGTACTACTCTTTGGTTTGATGTGTTTTACATCTGTAAGCGGCAATGAAGCAAAAGGATTTCTTACAAAAAACACACCTGCTACAGACGATAAGATGTCAGAAACGATCGGGGGATCAGGTACATCCGTATCTCTTGAAAGCAATTCCTCGAAGGAAGGTATCAATATGTCTGATCTCAGTGATCTGATGCAGCCTCTATTTTCCTCAAAGACTATCAAGGATGAAACCATTATGTTCCTTGATAAAGGCGACGTCAGAACTCTTCTGTTCCCCATAGACAAAATAATTTCGGTCACGTCTTATGCCGGAGATATCACATATAAGGAAGGTGTAGACTACGAGGTAATTAACGGAAGAATAAAGGTTCTTGAGAACTCCTCGATACCGTGTATGACAAGAGCCACGTATTTTAACTACCCCGGAAATAACTTTCAAACCACTGATTCTGCCCATACGTTTTGGGGAGAAGGACAGGTAGAAAAGTGGCAGGTCTGTGTAACCTACACACATTCAAGCGAATGGAACGGCTTTAAGCAGGAATGCCATGCCGACGTTTACGAGAATTTTATAAACAAGCTTGAGAACGGTGAGGACGTAACCGTGTTCTTCTCCGGAGACTCCATCACAGCAGGAGCCAACTCCAGCTTCAACGGTAACTACGCTCCTTACGTACATACCTACCCTATGCTCTTCTGTGAGGCTTTGGCTGATCTCTACGGTTACACTGTAAAATATATATACGTCAAGGATAATCTCACCAATACCGCTCCCCGTATACCCTCGGAGGACTACGTTGCCGGCACAAACGGTACGATAACCTATATTAACACGGCAGTGGGCGGTTGGAAATCCGCCACCGGAGTAAGCAATATTCAGAGTTACATATTGGATTATATCAACAAGTACGGCTGCGATCTTCTCGTTCTCGCATACGGTATGAACGATTTCCACACCAGCAAAAATGCTCCGACACGTAATAATCTCAAAGCCATAGTAGACCGTGTTTTGACGGTTGCTCCCGATGTAAGCGTTACTTTTGTTGCTCCTATGGTATGCCACCCCTACGCTATTGGATCTAAATATTACGTTGCCACCGAAAAGATAGCGATGGGTGACGATATGATGAATCTTGCGGAATATTACCGTGCGACCGGTGTTCCCTGCGAGGTCAGCGATATGGGCTCTGTCAGCCGGGCGGTCCTCGTTCGTAAGGAATTCCAGGATTGCTCTGGTAACAACATCAACCACCCGAACGACTTTTTCCACCGCGTATACGCTCAGACCCTGCTCCAAACCGTTATCGGATACGAAAATATGAATTGATAACAAATATTTATAAAAACAAAAATCAGTCCGGTTTTAATGATCGGACTGATTTTTATTTGATATTTTACATAAAATATATGAACGTTTTATAATTTGATTTTTTATTATTCTTGACATTTTATCACAAATAATGTACAATTGTGGTATGCTGTTATGTAAAAACACATAATAAAACTTTAGGAAAGGAAAAATCAACATGAAAAAATCTGTAAGCATATTGCTGCTATTTGCTCTATTGTTCGGAATGGTTTCTTGTACAGTAGAAAAAGGTAATGAAACGACGGGTACTTCGGGGCAAACCTCTGAACCTCAAGACGAAACGACCACAGGAGGAACGGAAAACGAAACCACCGAAGCTACTACCACAACAACTCAACCTCCGGTTGACGGAAGTCCCTTTGGAATCAGTATGTCAGATCTGAGTGATCTTATGCAGCCGATCTTTTCCGGCAACACTGTTAAAAATGAATCGATCATGTTCATTGAAAAAGGTGAGAGCAGAACACTTTTATATCCGATAGATACCATAATTTCGGTCACGTCTTATGACGGAAAAAAGGAATATAAGGAAGGCAAGGACTATGAACTTGTCGATGGAAAAATAAAGATCCTTGAAAGATCTTCTATTCCTTGTATCGGTAAATCTAATTATTATAACTATCCCGGAAGCAGACTTACAACAATGTACAACGGTAAAGCCGTCCCGACGTTTTGGGGTGAACACATCATGTCCATGTGGCAGGTCAACGTAAACTACACGCACACAAGCGAGTGGACCGGCTTTAAGCAGAAATGTGAGTCCGACGTATTCGAAGGATTTATAAAGAAACTTCAGAACGGCGAGGATGTAACCGTATTCTTTTCGGGAGACTCTATCACCGCAGGAGCGAACTCAAGCTTTGACGGTAGCTACGCTCCTTTCCAGCGTATGTATCCTATGCTCTTCTGTGAAGCCTTGGCAGATCTCTTCGGTTACACCGTAAAATATATACACGTCAAAGATAATCTTCCCGATACAGCTCCCCGTATGCCGTCAAAGGACTACGTCGCGGGAACTAACGGTACGATAACCTACATTAACACAGCAGTTGGCGGTTGGAACACCGCTAAAGCATTAAACAACACTCAGAAATACATTATAGATTATATCAATGAGTACGGTTGTGATCTTTTCGTTCTTGCCCTTGGAATGAACGACGGAGGTGACCCCTCAGTAACAAGTAATAATCTCAAAGCCATAACCGACCGCGTTTTAACTGCAGCGCCCCAAACAAGCGTTGCCTTGATAACGACTATGGTATGTAATCCTGATGCCACAAACTATTCAGCCACAGAAAAAGCGAATCAGCGATATGATATAAAGGAATTGGCAAAACGTTACCGTACGTCAGGTGTTGCTTGCGGAGTCTGCGATATGGGCTCTGTCAGCTTATCTGTTCTTGAGCGTAAGGAGTTCCAGGATTATTCAGGAAACAATATCAACCATCCGAACGACTTCTTCGGACGTGTATACGCCCAATCCTTGCTTCAAACGGTTATCGGTTACGAAAATATGAACTGACAAGTAATTAATAAAAATCAGTCCGATTCTCAGGAAACGGACTGATTTTTTGTTTGAAAAATTAAATCGGCATAGTCTCAAGGCAGAATATCTGTAAATAGATTAATAATAGAGTTTTTCTTTAAATATCTTGACAAAACAGCGTATTGAGTGTATAATAACACTTGTGCGCCGGAGTGGCGGAACAGGCAGACGCCCGGGACTTAAAATCCCGTGATATGAAAATA
>JAFTLM010000079.1 GCA_017455945.1 Clostridia bacterium
GAATAATCAATAACGTCGGTTATAAGTGCCCAGGAAACCATTGTGAATATTCCAAGCCCGAACCACGAAACTGTAGTAATGGCCACGTACACCCATACGTTCTGCGGACGGACAAAAAACAACACAAGTGACATCGCCCCCGCCACAAGATTAGCCACCACGCTGATTTCAGCCTTACCGAACCTTTTCGCCAGCGGCTTTGCAAAAGCGGCTGCAACCAGCATCGACACCGTCATAAGCAGGGTGGAAACTGCCTGTGCATCCGTATTTCCGTAATAATTCGGATAGACGTAATTGGACATAGTCTGAAGCGTAAGCTGTGCCAAAAGCATTGTAACCGAAGCGACGATAATAGATATCAACGCCCTGTTTTTGATTGCGTTGCCGAACATCTTCAAAAGACCGTTTTTCTCGCGTGCCTCAAAAGATGTTTCTACCCTGACACGCTCGGTAGTAAGCGAATAGCAAAGCAGATAGCAAACCACAGCCAGCCCGGAAAATACACCTGCAATGAGAGTAAATCTGCCACCGTTAAGCACCGAAACACCGCCAACCTTGTCATATGCCACCAGAGGAACACCCACGCCGATAAACAGCCCCGCAAGGGTTGCACCGATAGAGCGGTAGGTGGAAAGCGACTGGCGGTCCTCAGCCTCCGCAGAAATTGCCGAAGCCATCGAACCGTACGGAATATTTATCGAAGTATAAAAAATCGAGCCCCAGAGAATATACGTTACGAAAAGATATCCTATCTTAAAAACCATTCCCATTCCCGAAAGCGAGCTTTGATATATCAAAAAGGAGGATATGGCAACAGGTCCGCACATTCGTCTTATCCAGGGCTTGAATTTTCCCGCGGGAGTCAGCCTGCTTCTGTCGCAAATACGCCCCATTGTTACGTCGGTAAAAGCATCCACAAATCTGGCTATCATCATAACCACGCCCACAACCGCCGCCGAAACACCCATAACGTCGGTATAAAACTTCAGCAAAAAGCTGGAAGAAAAAATAAAGGTAAAATCATTTCCAAAATCACCGAACAAATATCCCAGCTTGTCTCTGATACCGAACGGGCGAATATTTCTTTCTGTTTTCATAAAAGCCTCCGCCAAAAAATCTTTATATTATTCTTTTGACTTTTATGAGCATTTATACTGTGTTCGGTAAATTTAATTTTTGTGTCGATAAAAAAGCCGAGAGCACAGCCCATACGGACTGTGCTCCGGCATAATTCTATTTAAAAGGAGTAGGACTATTAGCTGTTTTATTTTCGGTTACGCACCGATAGACTCCTCAACAACCACTGTTGCTGTAGGATAATTTGCCTTAACGCTGTCAACGAAAGGAGGAACAGTGTTTGCGGAAAACTCTGTAACACCTGCATGACCGAATGCCGTGATTACGTAGTCACCAACAGTGATTACAACGAACTTCTCGGGAGAACCGCACATCCAGTGGTTGCCCATAACGCTTGCCTTAACCGAAGCAATGAAAGCGTCCTTGTCTGCCGCGTTCTTGAGGTGGAATACACCTGCTGTAAATGTGTTAGCGTTCATACCGTGCATAAGGTGAGCGATTTCGTCAACCATTGCTACTGCGTCTGCATCCATTACAAAGTAAGCCTGAGCTGTCATAAGAGCCTCTTCGTTATCTGTGGGAATGCTGCCTGCACCCTCCCAGTTCATTGTGTCACCAAAGCCGCCTGCTGCCATAAACTTCTCCTCGTCTGCGAAAGAAGCCCAAACCTTCTCAAGGATCTCAAGAGCGCTGTCGGCTACGGGTGCCTCTGTTGTGCCACCCTGAGGTGCGTCGGTTACGGGTGTTTTGGGCTGCTCGTTACAAGCTACGAGAGCGAAGAGCATAAGTGCTGCAAGAACAATTGCAAAAATCTTTTTCATTTTTATGTTTCCTTTCTGTTTCGGATTTTCTCCGTGAATTATGCCGCCTCTTTGGGCGTTTTCATAAGCTACACGAATGAACATATCCACGGGTCACATTTTTTGAAAAAAATTTTTTAAAAATATTTTTTGACCTAAAAAAGCAATGCCTTGTGAGGGATGTGTTCGCACTCGCCAAGTCCAGAAAGTTTTTTTGCGGAGCTTTTTTTCAAAAAAGCGACCTCTTGTGCCCGCAGGCACTCGGCGTTTTCTTTGTGAGCTTTCTTTTGCGCCTTTTGTGTCAAAAGAAAGCGGAGTTCCGAATTATGCCTTACAAAACCGCTGTAAACCTACAGAAATAAA
>JAFTLM010000080.1 GCA_017455945.1 Clostridia bacterium
CAAACATATTCTCGGTTACGATAACGTCAAACTGTGCAGGATTCTTAACAATCTGCATTGCACAATTGTCAACCAGCATATCGGAAAGCTCTACGTCGGGATATTCCGAGCTAAGTCGGTGCATCACCTTTTTCCAAAGACGGCTTGAGTCAAGCACGTTAGACTTTTCGACAGAACAGAGTTTCTTGTTTCTCTTTTGAGCCGTTTCAAAACCGATTCTACCAATGCGCTCGATTTCGGATTCACTGTAGGTCAGAACGTCAATTGCCGTATCGCCCTCGGTCTTATGCTCGCCGAAGTAAATTCCACCAATGAGTTCACGAACGATAATAAAGTCAATTCCTTGCTCTACAATGGATTTCTTCAAAGGAGAAGCATCTGCAAGTTGTGGCCAAATCTTTGCAGGACGATTGTTGGAGTAAACGCCCATACCTGCTCTGAGTCTGAGAAGGCCTTTTTCGGGACGCATATTTCCGGGAACGTCATTCCACTTATCACCACCAACAGCGCCGAGAAGAACGCTGTCGGATTCTACGCATTTTTTGAGTTCACTTTCGGGAAGTGGGTCGCCGTACTTATCAATAGCACACCCGCCCATATCCACATCTGTATAGTTGAAGGTGTGTCCGTAAAGTTCGGCAACCTTATCAAGCACCTTGGTCGCTTCGTTTACGATTTCGGGGCCGATACCGTCACCACGGATTACTGCTATGTTTTTAACCATTATTTTCGCCTTCTTTCAATGACTTTAAGAGTCCGCCGCTTTTGATAATATTCTGAATAAAGGGTGGGAACGGTTGTGCCTTATAAGTTTTTCCGGTGGTAAGGTTTGTAATAACACCGGTATCAAAATCCACCTTTACTTCATCATTTGCACTAATTTCCTCTGCCGCTTCTTCGCACTCCAAAATCGGAAGGCCGATATTTATAGCGTTGCGGTAGAAGATACGGGCAAAGCTCTTGGCAATGACGCATCCCGTCCCGCAGGTTTTAATAACGAGAGGTGCGTGTTCACGGGAGGAGCCACAACCGAAGTTCCAGCCTGCAACCATAACGTCGCCTGCCTTTACTTTCTTAACGAACCCGATGTCTATATCTTCCATACAATGCAAAGCCAGTTCCTTTGCGTCGGGAGTGTTCAGATAACGGGCAGGGATAATTACGTCGGTGTCCACGTTATCGGGATATTTGAAAACCTTTCCTTGTGTGTTCATTGTTACGCCTCCTCATATTCGGTAATGTATCCTGTTAGCGCACTTGCGGCAGCGGTGTGAGGCGATGCGAGATAAACTTCGCTGTCAACGTGTCCCATACGACCGACAAAGTTACGGTTGGTTGTAGCAATACATTTTTCACCTGCGGCAAGGATACCCATATACCCGCCAAGGCAAGGGCCGCAGGTCGGGGTAGAAACGATGGCACCTGCATCGATAAAAGCAGTATAATATCCACGCTCTACACACTCGCGCAAGATTTGCATTGTGCCGGGGATAATGATACAACGGATTCCGTCTGCCACCTTTTTGCCGTTCAAAATCTTATAAGCGGCTTCCATATCTTCCATTCTGCCGTTGGTGCA
>JAFTLM010000004.1 GCA_017455945.1 Clostridia bacterium
ACAAAAACGATGATAAACAACTACTCCAAAGAGGGCGTAATTATGCCCATAAAGGGAAAAAAATACTCCAAGGAACACATCATACAGATGCTTTTGGTATACTCGCTCAAAAACACTTTGTCCATAAGTGCCATAAAGCGGATACTTCAGGGCGTGTACGAGGAGGGCTTTGACGGAAAGCGTCTGGCGGAGGGCTACGACAGATATATAGAGCTTAAAGACAGCAACCGCCGTTTGAGTAAGGAGATAACCGATAATTTTATAGAAGAACACGGACTTGACATAGAGAACGACGACGACTTTTTTGCCTTTTTGCTTGGGCTGGTTTCGCTTTCAGCTGACCTTAAAAACATATCCACCGCCCTGCTTGAAGCACGTTATCCCGACCTTGACGAGATAAAACGTGCCGAGCTTGAGGCAGAGCGGGCAAGGATAAAGCAGGAAAAACATGAAAAGGCAAAAGAAAATCAGAAGGCTAAAAACGAAAAGCAGAAAAATTCAAAGCAGAAAAACGGTGAGGTGTGAGAATGAAGAAATTTATTGTACTTGTTGCGGCGGTTATGGCTTGCGTGACTTTGCTGGCTTCCTGTGCGGGGGGCGGTGCTCCCGAGCTTAAGGACGTAAAGGACGAGCTTGTTTCGCTCATCGAGGCTTCGTATGAGATAAACGGCATCTTTTTCGGCGAGGGGCTTCCCACTTATGAGAGGGGCGGTTCTTACGACAGAAAATACGGGCTTTATGACCCCAACGAACACGAATACGCGTACTATGAGTACGTGACCCAGGAGTCTCCCTATCTGTTTGTTGAGCAGATAAAGGCGGCTGCCGAGAAGGTTTATACAAAGGACTATCTTGAGGACGTGTATCTTATGGCGTTTGACGGATATGCCGACGCCAACACAGGGCGTATTACCACTGCGAGATACCTTGAGAGAGGCGTTAACCTGATGAAATATGCTTTCGGTGACACCGACAGCTTTAATATACTTCCCGGAAAGAGACTGTACAAGTTTGACACGCTGGAGATAATCCAGCCCTCGGACGAAAGCTTTATGAACGTTTCTGTGGACTCTTACCTGGAGGGCGACGAGGGTAATATTCTCAACGTAAATCTTCGGTTTAAGAAAACCGACGGCGGCTGGCGTCTTGACGGCCCCACGTATTGATTTCGGAGTTTTTGATGAGCAGGATAAAGATAGGAAAATATGAGCTCAGGCATGGGCTGTTTCTTGCCCCGCTGGCAGGGGTGAGCGACAGAGCCTTTCGTGATATCTGCCGACGTCACGGAGCCGAATACACGGTAAGCGAGATGGTGTCGGCAAAGGCGCTTTGCTATGAGCAAGCCACGAAAAAAGCAGAAAAAATAAGAACCGCACCGCTGGCGTCGGTGTACGGATACGAGCTTCCGATGGCGATACAGCTTTTCGGAAGCGAGCCCGAATTTATGGCACGTGCCGCTTCGCTTATCGAGAGCGGAAATTATCTCGGACGTGAGGGTGACGCGGTGCCTGTTGCCATTGACATAAATATGGGGTGCCCCGTTCACAAGGTGGTGGGCAACGGTGAGGGCAGTGCCCTTATGAAAAAACCGAAGCTGGCAGGAGAAATAGTAAGGGCTGTGGTGAATGCTGTCAAGCTTCCGGTTACGGTAAAAATACGTGCGGGGTGGGACGAAAACAGCATCAACGCCCCCGAGTTTGCAAAGGTTCTTGAAGATGCGGGAGCATCGCTGATTACGGTACACGGGCGGACGAGAAGCCGGATGTACGCTCCGTCGTCGGACAACCGCGTTATTGCGGCGGTCAAAAAAAGCGTGTCGGTGCCCGTGGTGGGCAACGGTGATATATATTCGGCTGAGGACGCACTCAAGATGTTTGAAGAAACCGAATGCGACGGAGTGATGGTTGCCAGAGGTGCTCTCGGAAATCCCTGGATTTTTGAAGAGATAGGAGCACGCTTGGAGGGCAGAGAATACAGAGCACCCGATTCGGGCGAACGCCTTGCGGAGGCACTTGTACAGATAGAACAGATGATAGAGGAAAAGGGCGAGTTTGTTGCGATTGCCGAAAGCCGCAAGCATCTTTCCTGGTACACTAAGGGAATGCAGGGGGCTGCAGGTGCGAGGCTGGCGATAAATTCGGCGAAGAGCTTTGAGGAAATGAAAAAAATTCTCGAAGGACTCAGGTAAATCAACGGAAAAATCAGAGAAAGGAGGGGTTGTATGACCGACGAGAAAGTATTGGTCAGCCGTGCCAAGGACGGCGACACAGAGGCTTTTGCCGAGATTGTGTCTTTGTATCAAAAAGCTGTTTACAACTCCGCCTTGTATATTGCCAAAAACAGGGAGGACGCGGAGGATATAGCCCAGGAGGTGTTCTTGAAGCTGTGGAGAACGCTTGGAAGCTACCGAGAGGACGCATCGCTGAAAACCTGGGTGGCGAGGCTGACGAAAAACTGTGCCTTAGATTACATACGCGACAGAAACAAGAAAAGCACTTCGTCGCTGACAGACGAAGATGACGGCGGCGAGAACGACGTGGCTGACGAGGATATTTCGTCAAATCCCGAAAAGAGCTTTGAGCGTGAAGAGAGGATAAAAGCCGTGAGAAAGGCGGTTGAAAATCTTCCCGGGCCTATAAGAGAAACGCTTATATTGCGGGAGTTTCACGATATGTCTTACGCCGAAATAGCCTCTGCTCTCGGCATTTCCGAGGGAACCGTGAAGAGCCGTGTAAGCCGAGGCAGGGAGCAGGTAAAAGAATTTTTGAAAAACGGGAACTTTTTATAAAAAAATTCGTCTATGATAATGAACAGAGAAGAAAGGAGCGCGGATATGGAAAACAAAATTTGCGAAAGAGTTGCTGACCTTTTAAGTGAATATATCGACGGCGGGCTTGACGCAAAGGACGCCGAATTTGTTCGCGCCCATATTGAAAATTGTGCCGAGTGCAGAAAGGCTTATGGGGAGCTTCTGGCACTTGAAAAGCTCTTTGACGAGGCTGCGGAGGAGGTTCCCGAAGGCTTCTTGAGCTCGGTTATGGAAAGAGTTGCAAAGGAAAAGCAGATTGCCGACAGGAAGAAAAAGCATCCGTTCGTCTTTTCAAGAAAGGTGGGAGGCTTTGCCATTGCCGCGGCAGTTATGCTGACGGTGGTTGCCTCTCCGCTTATTACGAGCGTGCTTAAAAACAACGTCGGCGGTGAAACCGATATGGAATACGTGTCAAGCCCCGAAATGGCGGCAGACGATTATTTGGCGGGTGACAGAGCGTCTCCTGCCGAAAAGAACGACGGCTTGTACAATGCCGAGGCGGAGGTTTCGTTTGACGGCGTGAAGGACGTGGTGGAAAGTGTCAAAGAGGAACCGTATTACGGCGTGGATTTTGGAAAATATTACACCGCAAATATGTCGGACGGAAGAGTCGGCAGAGTGCTTCTGGAGGACCGCGGGAACGCAACGCTTGAAATAGACGGCGAGAGCGGCTCTTACAGTTATGAGATTATGGGCGGAGAAATAGTGCTTTCGGACGAAAACGGGAAGCTTAACTTCTATCTTTCTTACGGCGATAGCATAAGCTTCAACCAGGTGGACGGCTGATATGGTGGACGTGAATATTGTGGCAGGAGGCAATATTGCCGTATTGCTTTCGCTGGAGGCAGAGCGTATGGGGCTTACCTACAGGGTTACGTCTTTACCCTTGAAGTCTGCGTTTATTTATATCGTCGATGCCGAGCTTTGCGACGGGAAGCGGCTTGACAAGGGAAGAACCATAGCGGTAAACGGGGGCGAGGACGAGGAGTTTCAGTATGCGTTGAGATGGCCCTTCCTTATTTCGGAGCTCAGAAGAATGGTGTATTCTATACTTGTCAATCGTGAAATGACCGAAAAGGCGAAGGACGAGCCGAGCGGCGAAACGGGGGTTTATATGGCACTTAATTCCCGAAGCCGTTCCGCGGTGATTGCGGACAGAGAAATTCCGCTTTCTCCCACCGAGTACCTGATTTTTGAGGCACTGCTCAAACGCAGAGGCGAGGTGTTGACGTATGGGGAGCTGGCGGAGCTTACAGAACCCGGGAAATCGAATAAAATCAACGTCCACGTTTGCTTTTTGAGAAAAAAACTGGAGGCTGACGGACTGAAGGTCATATACAGCGTAAGAGGAAAAGGCTTTGTTATAAAGTAAGAGGAGAATCGATTATGAAAATTATGTTTGCCTCCGATATACACGGAGATTATGATTGCGCTTGCGCAATGCTTGAGAAATACCGAGAGGAGGGTGCCGAAAAGCTGATTTTGCTTGGTGATATACTTTATCACGGGCCGAGAAACGACCTGCCCGACGGATACGCCCCCAAGAAGGTTATAGAGCTTCTCAACAGCGTAAAAGACGAGCTTGCTTGCGTGAGAGGGAACTGCGACACAGAGGTTGACCAGATGGTGCTTGAGTTTCCCATTCTTTCCGACTGTATGCTGGTGTATGAAAAGGGGCGTTGCTTTTTCATTACTCACGGACATCGCTACAATACGTCGGAGCCGCCTTTGCTTAAAAAGGGCGATATACTTATACACGGACATACCCACGTGCTTACGGTGACCGAATTCGGTAACGGAAACGTGTATCTTAATCCCGGTTCGGTTTCACTTCCCAAGGAGGGAAATCCCAAGAGTTATATGGTTTATCAAAACGGCTTGTTTGAGATAAAGGACTTTGAGGGCAATATCGTTAAGCAATTTGAAATATAATTTACCGCCTGACCGGCGGGGGCGTAACGCTTCGCGGTGTACGCAATTAAACCGGAGCTAACATATCCAACGCGATACGAAAAAACTCGGCTGAACGCCGAGTTTTTTCGTATCGCGCGCTAAACTACAATTTGTCACTATTTTTCAAACATATATAGACAAATGAAGAAAAATATGTTATAATAATATGTTTAATGATGAAAAATACGAAAGGAATACAAAAATGAGCAACGAAAAGCTTTCTACTCAGCCTTATAAGGGCACAAGAGATTTTTATCCCTGCGACATGAAGCTCAGAAACTGGTTTTTCGGAAAGATAAGAGAAACCCTGGAGCTGGCGGCGTTTGACGAATACAACGCTCCTATGATAGAATCGCTTGAGCTGTATATTGCCAAAAGCGGAGAGGAGATTGCCAAGGAGCAGACCTACAACTTCCTTGACAGAGGCGGAAGAATGCTTGCTATCCGTCCCGAAATGACACCTTCGGTGGCACGTATGGTGGCGGCAAAGATGGGCGAGCTCAATTACCCCTTAAAGTGGTTCTCCATTCCCAATATGTACCGCTACGAGCGTCCTCAGAGAGGCAGGCTTCGTGAGTTCTGGCAGCTCAACGTGGATATCTTCGGATGCGATACCTACGAGGCTGACCTCGACGTTATTCAGAGTGCCATAAACGTGCTTCGTGCGTTTGGTGCCGACGAAACCATGTTCAAGGTTCACATCAACAATCGCCGCTTCTTCAACGACGTTATCGCGGCTATTTGCGGAACCGATACCGAAGGCTCTCGCAAGGTCTCCAAGATAGTTGACCGCAAGAACAAGGTTACACGCGAGGCTTACGTCAAGGATATGAATGAGCTTGGTATTACCGACGAGCAGATTGCCAAGATAGACTCGCTTTACACTATGGACGTGTTTGAGGCTACCGCCCTTTGCCCCGATTCTGTGGGTTCGGGTGAGCTTGTGTCTCTCTTTGACGCGCTTAAGGCTACAGGTCTTCTCAAGTACTGCGTGTTCGACTTCGGTATTATCAGAGGTCTTGACTACTACACCGGCACCGTGTTTGAGGTCTTTGACGAGGACCCCGAAAATAACCGCGCTATGTTCGGCGGCGGACGTTACGACAACCTTGTGGGACTCTTTGCCAAGAACGCAAAGGTTTCGGGCGTGGGTTACGGAATGGGCGACGTTACACTTGAAAACTTCCTTGTAAGCCACAAGCTTGTTCCCGACCTTTACGGAGAGGACTACAGAGTTCTGGTTACACGCTTTGACGACGTTCCCTACGAGAATTACATCGCGCTTGTTGACGAGCTCCGTGCACTCGGCGTGACGAGCACCGTTTACATCGGCACGAAGAAATTCGGAAAGCAGATAGACTTTGCGGTTAAGGACAACTATACTCACGTTGCAATTATGGGCGGTGACGAGCTGGCAGGCGGCAAGGTGAAAATAAAGAACCTTAAGACCAGAGAGGAATCCGAGGTCGAGCGCGCAAAGCTTGGTGAATACTTCGCCTGACCAAAGGAGAAAATTATGGTTTATATGTTTCTTGCCGAGGGCTTTGAGGAAGTAGAGGCTCTCGCACCTCTCGATCTTTTACGCCGTGCGGGGGTTGAAGTAACTACCGTCGGCATTGGCGGTGACAGCATTACAGGCTCTCACGGCATTACAGTAAAGGCTGACGTTAAGGATAAAAAAGTAAAATTTGAAAACATCGATATGGTGATTCTTCCGGGCGGAATGCCAGGAACGAAGAATCTTGACGCAAGCACCGTTGTTCACAAGGCACTTGATCTTGCCAAAGAGCAGGACGCTTACGTGGCGGCTATCTGCGCCGCACCCATGATTTTGGGTAAGAGAGGCGACCTTAAGGATAAGGACGCTGTCTGCTACCCCGGTTTTGAGGAATATCTTGAGGGTGCAAAGCTTCACCCAAGAGAAGTGACCGTCGCAATACACGGCAAAACCGTTACCGCGCGCGGAATGGGTGTTGCGGTAGAGTTCGGGCTTGAGCTTGTTGCCGCGCTTTGCGGTAAAGAAAAGGCGGACGAGCTTCGTACTGCCACAATCACCGACTGATGTACACAAAAAAAGAGCTTCGCGCCATTTGCCGCACAAAGCGTGAAAATATCGTAAACAAGGGCGAGAAGAGCAGGAAAATAGCAGAAAAAATTCTGTCTCTGCCGCAGGTAAAAAATGCCGAAACGCTGTTCGTGTTTTATCCTTTGGCGGAAGAAGTGAACCTTCTGTCGGTTGCCGAATACGGTTGGCTGGAGGGAAAACGTGTAGCGTTTCCTCTTTGCGAGGACAAAGACGGAAGGATGAGCTTTCGGCTTGTAAGCTCGCTTTCGGAGCTTGCGGACGGTCATTTCGGCACAAAGGAGCCGAGCTTTGAGGCACCCGAAATTCTTCCCGAGAACGCAGTTATATTTCTTCCTGCCCTTGCTGTGGATAAAAAGGGTTACCGCTTGGGATACGGAAAAGGATACTACGACAGATATCTGGCTAAATACGCCGAGTTCAAGCCCTTTACGGTTGGGGTAATATACAGGGAATTGTTGTTTGACGAAATTCCGCACGACGAGTACGACATACCGTGCGATACGGTTGTGTGCGATGGGGGAAGGTAAATTATAGTATAGCGGCGAGGGATGTGTTCGCACCGCACCCATAAGAGCCCCCACGCCAGTGGGTGCGAGTCAAGGCTGCACAAGCCTTGTCGCTCACCGCAGTGAGCGAAACTTCCCAAACGGCATTTTTCTTTTTGCGAACTTTTTCTTTTTGTGCCTTTTA
>JAFTLM010000081.1 GCA_017455945.1 Clostridia bacterium
CCGTACACTTCTGCTCGTTCCTCACCGTCGCCACAGCATAATAAAAGGGCAACCGCAGCCGCAAGCTCGGATTTGCCCATTTTCTTCGGTATTTCGATGTAGGCGGTGTTGAACTGTCTGTAGCCGTTGGGCTTCAGAATGCCGAAAAGGTCACGGATAATCTGCTCTTGCCAGTCTAGGAGCTTGAACGGTTTTCCCGCCCACGTGCCTTTGGTGTGGCATAAGCACTCAATAAAGTTTACGGCATAGTCGGCAGCTTCTTTATCGTATCGTGAGTCCTTTGCCTTGAACTTTGTGGGTTTATATTTTTTCGTTGCGATAACGGCTACCTCCTTTTTAGTAATAAAAAAACAGCCCATCGGCTGTAACGAGGAACAGAGCCTCACGGCTCTATCCCAAGAGTATTATGTTTTGGGGTTAAAGTTCGCTGAAGAATGCGTGACCGAAAAGCTCTCGGCAATCGGCGCAAAGAACATCGTCATCGGTGCCTTTTGCGATGCCGCCGCAGTATTTGCAAAGGTGATGGGTCTTTGCGTCAACGACCTTTGTAATTTTCTCGTCTGGGTAGTGCTTTTGGCAAAGGCGCACCCAAACCTCATCGGGGTAATCAAGTGTTTTTTGGAAACCAAGCTCCAAGATGGCTTTTTCGCCAACCGCAAAAATTCTGTTCGTTTTCATCGTTTGTCTCCTTTTGGCTTTATTTTTGACGCATGCACCACTCGATTGCGTGTCCGCTGTCCTCGAACTCTTCCTTTGCCTCGGCAATCAAGGAAAGTCTACACTCGATATCTCCGAGTCCCGTTTCTTCGGGGTCATCGATAAACTCGTAAACTCTAGCGGAAAATCCGCCCTTCCAAGTGAGGTCTGTGTGGAAAACTCTGTCACCGTATTTTATGACTGCACCATAGGTGGGGGTGGTCTCGAGTGCAAGGTGTTCCATCGTTGTGAAAATGTCCATTCTTGCCGTCCCCCTTAAATGCTTGCGCCCCAAGCAATCTTCTTCTCAAGTCTCTTGGCTCTCATGTCCGTGCAAAGCTCGGTGAACTGTGCGTGGGTAAGTTTGTAAGCACTGTAGGCTTGGCAGATTGCAATGTGGGCATCAATAAGGTCGTTCTGCGTTCTGATGTTTGCTACTTGGTTTTTGAAGTTTTTGTAGGTTGTCATTTGGAATGTCCTCCGTTCCTTTTGTTGTACACATATTACCATACTATCACACTTATATCCAGTCATTTTGCGATAATATAGTACACAAATATAAGCGGTGAAAATTGTGTACTTTACGGCATCATTCCGTTTTACCCGTAAGGATGAATTGCACATATTCCTTACGATGCTCTTCAATAAAAATCACCAGTTCGTAGTAATTCATATCGTTTGCAAGCCTCTGAACCATAATGGTGTCAAACATATTCGTAAGACCCGTTGCTCGTATAGCTAAAATCTGTTCACGAACCTTATCACTCATCATCTGCCACCACCCTGCAAGCATCCTCACCGAATACCACGGCAAGGGACGAACCAATGTCCCACCTTACGTGAATTGAGCCTGCATCGTCAACAAACTGAACTGTGCCACGAGTGCCGGGGACAAGGTCGGTTCTGTATGGGTCATTCATTTTAGTAAGCTCCACACGGCTGCCCGTGGGATACTCCTTGCGGAGCCTTTCAAGAGTTTCTTTGCTAACTCCGAACATATTATTTATCCTCCTTTGCGCCACTCTTAAATGCGGAAGAACCCGTAAGGTTACGGAGCAGAATCTTGCGTTCCGCTTTAAATTCCTCGCCTATGAAACCAAGGCGGAGAAGAAAGCAGCGGAATGCGTATTTTTCGTTGTCCACCTCTTTTTCCTTTGCGGTGATGCGTTTCTGCGTTCTTGCCATTTCGCAAAGTGCCGTAATAAAATGCATATACGCTTGTACCTCTTGAGGGTCTGCGTAAGGACGGAACCAAGGAAAATCGATGCGGTTGCCGAGGCGGTTGATTGGGAGTGCCTCCGCGCCCAAGGCTTTCTTAATAAGGTTGCCCTTGGCATCGATAATGGCTTGAAGGTTTGCAAGGGAGCTTTCAGTGAACTCCGATGCGGGAAGCTGGATGCTTATCCCCGAGAGGTCACCGATAACGTTGTCGGTGCTATCGGTGTCATCCTCTTCGGTGTGGCTCTGGTCGATGTCGAAGCCTTCATCGTAGATGTGTTCGAGCAAGCGCTCAACCACCTCGCTATCAAGCATATCGCTGAAGGTAAGGCTTCCGCTTTTTTCTACCGTGAAGCGCCCGATTTCGTATGCGAATGTGGGTGCGCCGCAGTAGTGAACATCCTCTCCGAGCCACTCTGCAATGGTTTTTACGAGTCTTTTGCGTTCTGCGCCTTGGGCGTTGATTGTGATTGTCATAAAAATGACCTCCTTTGTTTTATTTGGTAGTCACATATTACCTCTAAAACAGATATATATCCAGTCATTTTCGACATCTTTTCGGTAGAAAATGATA
>JAFTLM010000082.1 GCA_017455945.1 Clostridia bacterium
AAAGAAGCGGAAGCAGCAACGTCAGTGTTCCAAACGAGGTTGTGGAAATCGACGGTGGCGGACTTAAAGCTGACATAACTGCGAGAATCGTATATATAGACGGCGAGCGTGTTGAAATGTCCCCCAAAGAATACGACCTGTTTTTCTATCTTCTTGCCAATAAAAACATAGCTCTTACCAGGGAAAAACTGTTGAGCGAGGTTTGGGGATATGACTTTTTCGGTGATGCAAGAACTCTTGATACGCATATAAAGCTTTTGCGAAAAAGTCTTGGCAGATATGCGGATCTTATAGTTACCCTAAGAGGTGTCGGATACCGTTTTGAGGGAAAATAAAATGTAAAAGGGGCTGTCGGTATAATGAAAAGTGAAAACAAAGCCTTAAAAAAACATCACCAAAACATAGGAATAAGCTGGAAGCTTTTCGCTTTTTTGATTGCGTTTGTCGTCTTTATGATGGCAGTGGTGTGGATTTTTCAGGTTTTTATGCTTGATAGCTTTTATAAGAAAACAAAGAAAAAGGAGCTTGAAAACATTTCTTTGGTAATAGGCGAATACGTGGGTACGGAGAATCTCGGAGATGCAGTGTATTCCTGTGCGGTGGACTATTCGACCTGTATAAGAGTGTTTAAGGTCAATCAAAATCTTCCGATGTATGAGGTGGCAAGTGCGGAGGTATCACCCGAATGTATCATTCATAACGCAGGTTCCAATCTTATTACTGACGAAAAGCTTAATGAGTATTACAATTATGCAGTCGATAACGGCGGAGTTTATACTGTTACAAGTGATGTTAAATCCAAACTCGGAAAGTTCTGGAGCGAAAACAGTACGGGAGACAAGCCGTATTTTGACCGCATAGATGCAGCTCAGAACTCTGTTGTTATGGTGTATAACAGAATCGCCAAAAGCGATAACGGGGATATGTATATGATATTGCTCAACTCCGAGCTTACGCCGGTGTCGGCAACGGTAAGCACGCTTGAAACGCAGTTTTATTGGATAGCGGGAGTTATGGTTATAGGTGCCCTCGTCCTTGCTTTCCTCATATCCCGTAATATTTCCAATCCTTTGAAGAAAATGAACAGAGCGGCAAAAAAACTTGCCGAAGGAAGATACGACGCGGATTTTTCGGTTAAAGGCTACAAGGAAATCGTTGAACTGTCAGAAAGCCTTGAGGACGCGGCTGATAAGCTCTCCAAACTCGATTCACTTCAGCGTGAGCTTATAGCCAACGTTTCACACGATCTGAGAACACCGTTGACACTCATAAAGGGATACAGCGAAGTTATGAGAGATATCCCCGATGAAAACACCCCCGAGAATCTTCAGACTGTTATAGACGAAACAACGCACCTGAACGAGCTTGTAAATGATTTTCTTGACCTGTCAAAGCTTCGTTCGGGAGTACGCTTGCCCGAGTTTACACGCTTTAATTTGACCGAAACAATTAAAGAGGTTATGACCAGATATGATAAATTGGTTACGGTTAACGGATATAAAATAATTTTTGAAGCGGATAGTGAGGCATTTGTTTTTGCCGATAAAATGATGTTGATTCAGGTGGTTTACAATTTGATAAACAATGCAGTGAACTACGCAGGCGAAGATAAGACGGTTTGCGTTAAGCAGACTGTTGACGGAGAAACTGTTACAGTTGCGGTTATAGATAACGGTGAGGGGATTACTCCCGAGAGACTTGACAGCATATGGGAAAGATACTATAAAGTCGACAGAGTGCATAAAAGAGCCAGGGTGGGCACGGGCCTGGGGCTTTCCATAGTCAAAGGAAGTCTTGAAGCACACAGAGCCACCTATGGCGTGGAATCGGCTGTCGGACGCGGAAGTAAATTCTGGTTCAGTATTCCTTTGTGTAACGATGAAAAGGCTTGCGAATTGGAGAATTAAGACGTATGAAAAAAAGCGGATTGGTAATAAGAATAGCTTTGTTGGTTGTATGTGCGGCGGTGTTTGTTGTGAGCGTGATAACGCTTATAAATATATTCGGAGAATATTCCGAAGCCGATAATTTTTACGAAAGCGTAAATGAGGATATCGAAGGGCTTTTGAATGACAAAAACAATATCGCATCAGACGAAAAAGTTCCCGAAAGACTTGTTAAACTGTCCGAATATGTACGTGAGCTTCAGCAAAGCTATCCCGACGTTGTGGGGTATATAAATGTTCCAAATCTTAAAGACGGCGATAAGGGAATAAGTTATCCCGTGGTGCAGACCGATAACAACGAATATTACATTACACATATTATAAACGGCGAAGAAAACAAAAGCGGCTCTGTGTTTCTGGACAGTAAAATAGACGCGGACTCGCCGAATACCCGTAATCTTATTCTCTACGGTCACAATATGAATAATGGGGCTATGTTTCATTCAATAGAAAAAATGTTTTCCGACAGAAATCTTTTTGAGGGGGCTGTGGTGGAGTATATTACCGCAGATGCCGTTTATATCTACTCTCCTTTTGCTTTGTACCGTGGAAAAGCAAGCTATTTCCAGTTCCCGCACGAATTTTCAAACGAAGAGGTGTATAAAAGCTTTTTGGAGAGAATAAAGGATTCAAGTGTATATTCAACAGCGGAAGAAGCAAATCCCGACAAGAATATAATAAGTCTTGTAACCTGCGTCAATTCCATAAACCAGAATAACGACAGATATTTTTATCAGGCTATTTTGAATAAATCCTATACGAATGTACATGCGGAGGCTGAGAATGATTGACTTGTCAAAATACCTTCGTTGCCCCCACTGCGGAGCACCAATGAGAGTCACGGAAAATCAAAAAAGTGCCGTTTGTGACGGTGCGGCAAAGAAACATTGCTTCGATTTTTCTTCAAGCGGATATCTTAATTTTTCTACTCCTTCCCAAAGTGCTTCCGGCGATTCCAAAGAAGCGGTGCGTTCTCGTACTGCTTTCCTGGAAAGCGACAGCTATCTCGGAATTTCTGAATCAATTACCGACAGTGTTTTAAAGCATTGTAACGGAGGTCTTGTAATAGACGCAGGGTGCGGAGAGGGATATTATACCAATAATATTGCACAAAAATATAACGGAGACGTTATTGGTTTTGATTTATCCAAATACGGTGTTGAGCACGCCGCAAAAGCCGCACGGAAAAAGGCAATAAGCAATAGCTTTTTTGCTGTGGGCAGCGTGTTTGAACTTCCTGTCGGGGGCGAATGTGCCGATGCTGTGGTAAATATATTTGCACCTTGTGTGGAGAAAGAATACGCAAGGGTTATGAAAAAAGGCGGAGTGCTGATAACTGCGGGAGCAGGCGAAGACCACTTGCTTGGATTGAAAAAGGCAATATATGATACGACCTATAAAAATACCGAACGTGACGATATGCCGAAGGATTTGAAGCTTTTGGAGGAGAAACGTGTTTCGTATTTGCTGAAGCTGGATAATAATGAATTGATATCCTCGCTTTTTTCAATGACACCCTACTTTTACAGAACGGGTGAAAGCGGCTTCAAAAGACTTGCCGAGCTTGACAGCCTGGAAACCGAAATAGACGTTGTCATAAAAATTTTCCGTAAAGAGGAGTAATATGAAGTTCACAGTTTGTATCCCAATGTATAACGAATCTAAAATTATAGCCGATACTGCCAAAAAGCTTTCTGCGTATATGGCGGAAAATTTTGATGACTACGAAATAATTTTTTCGGATGACGGCAGTACGGACGGTTCTGCCGATATAGTCAAATTACTTGATTTGCCGTGTGTCCGTGTAATAGGATACCCCGATAACAGAGGAAAGGGAAGTGCCGTAAGAGAAGCGATGCTTGCCTCTGAAGGCGACGCGGTAATGTTTACCGACTCCGATTTGGCATATGGAACCGACGTGATAAAAAGAGTGGCGGATACCTTTTTGGAAAATCCCGATTGCGACTTGGTTATAGGTTCAAGGAGTATCGGAAAAGATGGCTATGAGGGGTATACCTTTTTGAGAAAAGTTGCTTCAAAAACATATCTTAAAGTGCTGAAAATAGCGGGAGGACTTAAAATATCCGATTCCCAGTGCGGTTGCAAAGCGTTCAGCGGAAAAGCGGCAAAAAAGGTGTTTTCGCATTGTGAAGTCAACCGTTTCGCATTCGATTTTGAGGCTATATTGATCTCGGAAAAATGTGGTTATAAAATTAAAGAAATCCCGGTTAAGGTCATCAACCACGGTGATTCAAAAGTAAGCGTTCTCCGAGATTCTTTCAAAATGATTCGCGATATAATTAAAATGAAAAAGAGAATATCAAAACTTGATGTATGATATGTAAAAAACGCCTCAGATGAGGCGTTTTTTTTGCGTAAGTGTGTTGACAACTGTGCGTTTATATGTTATAATGATACCTAAGAGGTGGTTTGTGAAATTATGAAAATAATAAATTGCAATATAGTTTTTGCGGAAAACGGCACGTTGCCAATGACTCCGTATATCGGCAATGCACGTGTGATTTCTGTTCTTGACGGCACTTTGATTGCCGATGGAAATGAATTGAATAAAGGATACAGTGTGCTTGCTCTTCCGAACACAAATATGGATTTTAGTGCCAAACGAAATACAAGCTTTGCTTTGTTTGATGTAGAAAATATAAACAAAAGCAAAGAAGCTTTCTTTTTTTCTGATTCGTCTTCACAAATAGAGGCACTTGCAAAACTTGTGAAAAGTGTCATAGATACAAATTCGGATAACGAACAGTTCTTTAAAAGCGCGGCACAGATGTTGATGTCCCTTGTCGGTGATAAAATTGATTTTTCGTCTACGGGCAACGAGTGGGTCGATATGGCAAAAGGATATATCGACGAAAAGTTTTGCCGCCCTATAAAAGTTGAAGACGTAGCCGAATACGTAGGACTTGACAGAAAGTATCTCAGGAATTTGTTTTCCAAGCATCTCGGCGTTTCAACAAAAGAGTATCTGATGAACGTAAGAATGGAAAAAGCCAAAGAGCTTCTTATTTCCGAGGAAATTTCCGTATCCGAGATTGCAGAAGCTGTGGGGTACACAGATCCACTTGCTTTCTCAAAAATATTCAGAACACACGTGGGAATGTCGCCGGTGGAATTCAGAAGCGGTGAACAGTACCGTCCCAAACGTGCCAAAGAAGAGGTTAAGGTTCAGCCTCAAAAGGAAGATATCAAGTATTTTCTTCTTTAGACGGTTTGTAGTTTCGCACTCTTTTCCTGTATTGGCTTGGTGATTCTCCGTATGTCTTGGAGAAAAGTCTCGAAAAGTATAGCGGATCCTCAAAACCAAGCTCCGCACAAACCTCGTTGATCGGGATTTCGGGGTGCCTTTGGAGGTATTCCTTGGTGCGTCCGACCTTCAACTGATTTATGTACGCAATGGGCGTGGTGCCAAGCTCGTTTTTGAAATACCGTATAAGCTGTTGCTTTGAAATGTGGCAGACAGAGCTCAGAGTGTCTAACGATATCGGCTCGCTTATATGAGTTTGGATGTAGTTTATCGCCCGCCTCAGTTTTCGTGACGACGCCACCTCTATGGTGTCTTTGCCCGAAAGAAGTTGCTTTATACAAATATTTGATAGCCTCGTGAGTAGCCTTGAAAGGTGAAGCGAGGCTGTTATATTTCTTGAGAGCGAGTCTTTTCGCTGGCTGTTTTGAATTTCATCAAATATCTCAAACGCCTTTTCGGTATCTGCACCTAACGACAGTTTTGTGGGGATATATACGGTGAAGTCGGGCTCGGTGAAATCGTCGCGGTTTTTCAAAATGTTTTCCAAGTCTTGTGTGTGAATTTCGGAAAGCTCCTTTTTTGCGTCCTCCTGTTCACATTCAATAATCGGAGTTTGATGTACAAAATGAGCGTAGCATAGCGTGCAAAGCTCGTCGTTTATCGGTTCACGCCTGTAGTGTGTTCCTCCGGGAACGAAAAAAGCATCGCCGCAGTTTAATATGTGCTTTGTGCCGTTCATTGTGATTTGGCAGGAGCCCTTCTTTATTAATATAAGAATGTTTTGGGAATCCGAGATATCCCATACGGTTTTTCTTATTACAGTATATGCCGCCTTTACTATCGGGATTGATAAAAGATTTATTCTGTAAAGCATTCTTTCTCCTTGATGTTAATATAATCCATATTTATGAGCATAAGGTGTATTTAAAATTATATCACGTTGTGGTAAAATTGTAAATAGAAAAGCAAAATATTTTTTGTCAGGAGGTTAATTATGGCAAAGAAATGGAAAGTTGCGGTTGTAGGTTGCGGAATGTTCGCCCACGCTCAGTATTTTAAGAACATCTCCAAGGAAGCTAACGCAGAATGCGTTGCCGCTGTGGATATCGTATATGAGCGAGCTTTGGACGCCTGCAAGAAATATAATATTCCCAATGCTTATTCAAACGTATATGAGCTTCTTGAAAAATGCGATGTGGATATCGTTATCGATGCGGCTTCAATCCAGGCACACCACGAAATAAATATGGCAGTCCTCGGTGCGGGTAAACACCTTTGTACGCAAAAGCCCGCCGCGCCCACAGTTGAACAGCTTACAGAGCAGATAGAGCTTGCAAAGAAAATGGGTGTGAAAATGGTTTGCGCCCCAATTCATCCTATGAGATATGATATTAATATCGCTAAGCAGATAATGCACGACGGAGGTATCGGAAACCCCTACTATATAAAATGTAATATGTCACACGGCGGGCCGGAGTACTTCCAGTACCGTGATGCCGACCCATCATGGTTCTTTGAGCCCGGTGCGGGAGCACTCGTTGATATGGGTGTACACGCATTGCAGATAGTAACAAGCTTGTTTGGTGCGGCAAAAGCCTTTTCGTGTATGGCAAAGGTAACTACGCCTGTGCGTGAGATTCGTTCGGGTAATTATGACGGTAAGAAAATAAAGGCAGATATGATACCCGATCACTACGTTGTCACACTTGATTACGGAGATGGAAAAATGGCACTTGTTGAATCGGGCTTTTCTATGAAGAGCAGTAAAGCACCGCAGATGGAAATTTTCGGAGATCAGGGCACTATTTCCTTCACGTCGCCTTATATGACTAACCCTATTCCCGATGTGTATGTCGACGCTCCCGAAAGAGGTATACGCGGTTGGATGACTCCGATGCAGTGGATCAAACCGCCCAAGAAACTTAACAGCCAGTGCTGCTTACTTGGCGATCTTGTTAATGCTATTGAGAACGATACCGCTCCCGTTCTTTCACCCGAACACGCACGTCACGTGCTTGAAATAATGTGCAAGATTCCCGAGGCAATAGAAAGCGGAAATCGCATTGCGCTTGAAACAACCTTTTGATATGGGAGAATGATACTATGGAAAAGTTAAAAGTAGCGATATTCGGATTGGCTCATCCTCATGCCGCCGCACTCACAAGAGCATTTAAAGCACTTCCCGATGAGGTTGAAATTGTTGGTTATGCGGAGGTTGGACCTTATGATGACCAAACCCACGAGGAACGTTACAGAAATATAGGGAAACAGGCTGACGACCTCAAGAAATATGATGATTGGAGAGAGCTTCTCGATTGTGGACTTGACATAGCGGTTGTTGCGACAGAAAATTCTGTTTGTGCCGATGTTGCTTGTGAAATTCTTACTAAAGGTATATCGATTATCAACGAAAAACCTATAGCAATAAATTATGCCGACGCCAAGAGAATGGCGGATACGGCTAAGGCAAATAACGTCCATGTAATTACCAACTGGCCCGTTGCTTGGTTTCCTGCATTTAACTACGCAAAGAAGCTTGCCGATGACGGTGTTGTAGGAAAAATAATGCGAGTGGTTTATAGAAGCCCCGCTACCTGGGGCCCTTACTCGTATGGCAATAATCCCACACCTCCGCCGATAGAGTGGTTGAATAAGACTTGGTGGTATAGAAAAGAGTGCGGAGGCGGCTCTATACTTGACTACGCATGCTACGGTACTGTTCTCGCTACTCATTTCTTTGGCAAAAAGGCAATCCGCGTAAGCGGAATTGCAAAGCAATTTGGTGTTGTTGGCACGTCGGTAGAGGATTACAGTGCCATGATACTTGATTTTGGTGACGGTGTCGGACTTCTTGAAGGCTCCTGGTCGTCTTACAATCCTGCGGAAATTCCCACAGGACCCATAATATACGGTGCCGACGGAGTTATTGTCTGCGACAGACATTCTGATACAGTCAAGATATATAAGGGCAATACCCACGCACCCAAGCCGCCCGTCGAGGTGATAGATTGTTCCGAAATGAACGAATACAGGGGCGATCTTGGAAGAAACATAATTGACTTTATAAAAGGCAAAGCTGCCCTTAACCCATTGCTTGAAACCGAAATTAACCTTGCTGTGTGTGCTACTCTTGATGCGGGCAGAAGATCCGCTGAGCAGGGAATAACCGCAGACGTTGAATGATTATAATAAGGAGATTGATGCTATGAAAAAATTAAGAGTTGCAATTATAGGAACGGGAATGATAGCAAACAGTGCTCATTTTCCTGCACTTAATATTTTGAGAAAAGAGGGGCTTGTAGAGGTTGTCGGTGTTGCGGATATCCGTGAAATTGCCGCCAAGGAAACAGCCGCAAGACACGACGTTCCAAACTGGTACACCGATCCTCAGAAGATGCTTGATGAGCTTCACCCCGACTTTGTGGCTGTTTGCACACCCAACGTGTATCACAAAGAGTGGACAATAAAAGCACTCAAAGCAGGTGCTCACGTAGCGTGCGAAAAGCCAATCGCTCTTACCGTAGCCGATGCCGAGGAAATGTGGGAAACCGCCAAGGAGTGCGGAAAAATGCTTTTCCCATGCCAGTGTATGAGATGGAGAAACTACATGCAGCAGTCAAAGGAGCTTGTTTCTTCGGGCGAGCTTGGTGACGTATACTTCTCGGATATCGAGTTCATAAGACGAATAGGCGTTCCCACCTGGGGAATGTTCCATATGAAGGAGCATAATTACGGCGGACCCTTCTGCGATCTCGGCGTGCATCTTATCGACTCTCTCCTTTGGATCGTAGGCGATAAAAAGGTTGATGCTGTTTCGGGTAACGCTTACACAAAGATAGCGAATAAGGGCGAAGATGTCCTTCTCAGTATCGCCGAAAGCGGTGCTTACGACGGCACCTTTACTCCCAGACCTTACGATTACAAGGAGTTTAACGTCGAGGATTTTGCTACGGGATTTATGCGTCTTGAAGGCGGAATGAGTGTTAATTTCAAATTTTCTTGGGCTATTAACCTTCCTACCACAAACCTTGATATGGTCATCTGCGGAGATAAGGGCGGACTTTCCGTCAACAAGGAAAAACTGTACAAAAACATCGGCAGATATCAAGCGGAAAGCGAAATGAAGTGGTTTGATAACGGTCAGTTCAAGGGGGTGCCCTTTGAACAGCACAGATATATGTACCGTAACATCATCAACACTCTTGCGGGTAAGGAAGAATACCTTATTAAAAAGCACCAGAATATTGAGGTTACAAAGGCAATAGAGTGCTTCTACCGTTCGGCAGAGCTTGGACGTGAGGTAAGGGCAGAGGAACTTGGCAAATAATTTATAAATTATTTGATTTTGCTTGAAAATCGACTTTTTGTGTGTTATAATTACTCCAAAGGGTAAATAAAGGAGAGTAGTTATGAAAATTCACTTTTTGGGAACCTGTTCGGGGACAGAACCCATGCCTGGGAGAAATCATACGTCATGGTGCCTTGAGGTAGGCGATAAATTATATTTTTTTGACGCGGGCGAGGGATGCTGTCATACCGCCTATCTGATGGGGCTTGATGCACTTTCAATAAAGGCGATATTTATATCCCACCCACATATAGACCATATCGGCGGACTTGCAAACCTTGTATGGATCGTGGAAAAACTGAGAAGCAGAACAAAGCAGCTTCCCAAACACGGGGGCTTTGACGTTTATCTTCCCGATATGGATATTTGGAATGGCGTGTCAAAACTTCTTAAATACAGCGCGGCAGTGGGGGCGAAATATCCTGTAAAAGCCCACCTTGTTTCGGACGGAGTTGTATGTGACGACGGAACCGTCAGGGTTACGGCATACCGAAATGCCCATATGTCAAATGCTGATTGCTCATTCAGCTACCTTATTGAGTGTGAGGGAAAACGCGTAGTCTATTCGGGCGATGTAAAAAAATATTCCGAAATGGACGAAGCTATCGGAGAGCATTGCGATGCCCTCATATGCGAGAAGGGACACCATATGATAGACGATACCTACGAATACCTGAAAACAAAAACCATCGACAGAA
>JAFTLM010000083.1 GCA_017455945.1 Clostridia bacterium
AATTGACAGAATTGAATTTCTCTGTTATAATATAGTGTGTAGTTTGTTTAACGGAGGTGTGAAAATGAGTTTATCAATGACTGATATTGTCGGCAACGAAAAACTACGAAAACACCTGTGCAACGATATTCTTGCCGAAACCCCTTCTCACGCCTATATTCTTTCCGGGCCTGCGGGAAGCGGAAAACGCACTATTGCTATGATGTACGCCGCGGCGCTCGCTTGTGAAAACAAAGGTATTGGCGGATATGCTCTCCCCTGTTGCCGCTGTCAATCCTGCAGAAAAATTCTGGAATACAAATCCCCCGACGTTCTGATTACAGAAAAGGACGGTGCCTCCGTAAAAGCAGAACAGATAAGAGACATTCAGCAATCTGTAAGCGTTGTTCCAAATGAACTTGATCACAAAATATACATCGTAGAAAACGCTGAGACTATGACTAATCAAGCCCAGAACGCACTGTTGCTCACCCTGGAGGAGCCCCCGTCTTACGTGGTTTTCTTCTTGCTGTGTGAAGCCGAAGAGAAGTTGCTGGAGACGGTAAAAAGCCGTGCGCCGATATTCAGAACAGAACCTATACGCAGCGATCTGATAAGAAATTTTCTTCTTGAAAAATCAGACGATGCAAAAAAATTGGCGGCAAACAATCCATCGGAGCTTGATGCGATAATATCCATATCTAACGGCTCCATAGGAAGAGCCATAGAGCTTATAGACGAAAAGACCAGACTTCCTTTTGTCAACCAAAGAAATTCTGCGGCTCTGTTTGTAAATTACGCTTTGTCAAAAGACACGGTTCGTCTTACCGAGCTTATAATATCTCTGCCGCACAAGCAAGACGAGCTTATCCCCACACTTACCTACGTTCAAACGGCGTTAAGAGATCTTTGTGTGTTAAAGAAAAGTGAAAACACAGAGCTGTGCTTTTACTCCGACAGAGAGGCTGCTATTGAAAAAGCCTATTCGGTTGGGTTGGCTGCCATAATGGCACTTTACAACAAAGTCGAAGATGCAAAAAACACTCTCTCAAGAAATGCCAATATGAAATTAACACTTACGAATTTAATTGCAAGCATTAATTCTTAATTAAAATTCAGAAAGGTTGTAAAATGAGCGAAAACAATAACGAAAAGAAAAAGAACAACCGCCACCACGGAAGACATCACAACCGTGGCAAAAACAACGAACAAAAAAAGAACAAAAAGCCTCAGGAGCAAACACCCGAAATAGTTTTGCCTGAGTTTGATTTTGATATACCTGCAAAAGAAGCTGAAACTCCGGCAATAAAAGAAACCGAAGACGTTGCTCTTTCCCCCGAAGTCCTTGCTCAGATAGATGCCGACATAATCCCTCCAATTGTAAGAGAGGTGGCACCTGCGGAAAAGAAAACCGAAGCTTCGGAAAACGGCGAAATGACAGACATCATCGGCGTCCGCTTCAAGAAGACCGGAAAGGTGTATTATTTTTCCCCCAACGGCTGCACCGCAAAACGCGGCGAACACGCCATAGTTGATACGGCAAGAGGACCTGAATTCGGAGAGGTATGGATTCCCAACAAGAAGGTTCCGACTTCGGAAATAGTTCCTCCTCTCAGGCCTTGTATAAGAATCGCTACAAATGAAGATATTCTTCACAACAAGGAAAACCAGGTCAAGGAAGACGAGGCGTTTAAGATCTGCAACGAAAAAATAGAAGCACACAAGCTTGATATGAAGTTGGTTGACGTCCAATACACATTTGACAATTCCAAGCTCCTCTTTTACTTCACCTCCGCCGGACGTGTTGACTTCAGAGAGCTGGTTAAAGATCTGGCTTCTGTTTTCAGAACCAGAATCGAATTAAGACAAATAGGCATTCGCGACGAAGCAAAGCTTATCGGCGGTCTTGGAGTTTGCGGCAGAACACTGTGCTGTGCCGGATTTTTGACAGACTTTGGGCAGGTTTCGATAAAAATGGCAAAAGAACAAAATCTTTCTCTTAACTCTGCAAAAATTTCCGGAAACTGCGGAAGGCTTATGTGTTGTCTGAGATATGAGCATAAAACTTATGAAGATGAAATTAAGCTTACTCCGCCCGTTGATTCGTATGTAAAAACCCCCGACGGAAACGGAAACGTTTGTGAAATTTCGCCCCTTCTCGGAATGATAAAGGTAAAACTTGACAACGTAGACGGTCCACCAAAAGCATATCATCGAGACAATGTTGAAATTCTCTCCTACTCCGGTAAAAAAGCTGCCGAAGAGGAAAAAGAAGATTGATTGAAATTTCTTTGGAAATTTTTCGTATATTTTAAAAAATATATAAAAATTTTCTAAAAAGGGCTTTTCAAATCGCTAAAAGTGTGATACAATATAGCTGGTCACTTTCAGTGACCAGCCATCAAATAAAATCGGAGGTACATGAAAATGGCATACAAAATTTCTGAAGATTGCGTAGCATGCGGTGCATGCGCTGATCAGTGCCCCTGCGAAGCTATCGCTGAGGGTGATGGAATCTACGTTATCGACCCTGATAAGTGCGTTGATTGCGGTGCTTGTGCAGACGCTTGTCCCGTAGGCGCTCCCCAGGCTGAGTAATTCCATACTTATGAAGGGCTCTCCTATGGGGAGCCCATTTTCTTTAGGAGATTAAGATGAGTTTTATAAAGGACGCCGAAAGGCTTGACGAGGTCAACGAAAACATCAAGCTGATACAAAAAACAAACGGGCTGACCTTTGGCACGGACGCGTATCTGTTAGCGGCGTATATGTACTCCAACTGCGGCGGACTTGCGGTAGAGCTTGGCGGAGGAACGGGAATAATTTCCCTTTTAGCGGCTTCAAGAAAGAGATTTGACAAAATTTCGATAGTAGAAATACAAGACGATTACGCTGAACTTATAAACCGAAATACAGAACTTAACGGAATGAAAGAAAAGCTTGACGTTATCTGTAAGGATGTCCGTCATTTAAAAGTAACGGATATCGGCAAAGAAGCCGACGTTGTTTTCTCAAATCCTCCGTATATGAAAACCGAAAGCGGAAAGCGAAACGAGTGCGATGGCAAATATATCGCACGTCACGAGGTTTTTGGCGGCATTGACGACTTTTGTGCGGCAGCTTACAGACTTCTCAAATTCGGCGGAAAATTTTACGTTGTTTACCGTCCCGACAGGCTGATAGATCTCGTTGATTCATTGCGTAAAAACCGCCTTGAACCAAAGAAGATGACCTTTGTGCAAAGCGATACCCAAAGTGCTCCGTCTATGGTGCTTATCGAAGCCAAAAAGGGGGCTTCCCCCTCTCTTGCGCTTACGAAAAATCTGCTCATATACAAAGATAATTCACGCAATATTAGTGAAGATACAGAAAAAATCTACGAAAGCTGCTCCTTTGAGGAGTTCTTTAAGAAATAATGGAAAATATAAAGAGAATTTTAAGCTACACCCGACGGGCGGTAGACGATTACAATATGATAGAGGACGGCGACAAAATTGCCGTAGGTGTTTCGGCGGGCAAGGATTCGCTTACACTTCTCTGTGCTCTTGCCGAGCTGAAAAGATTCTATCCAAAAAACTTTGAGCTGGTAGCAATAACCGTAGATATGGGATTTGAAACACCTATGGACTTTTCTCCAATCGGCAAGCTGTGTGAGGATTTGGGCGTTCCCTACCACGTTACAAAAACTGAAATAGCCAAAATAATATTTGACGTGCGTAAAGAGACAAATCCCTGTTCCCTCTGCGCAAAAATGCGACGCGGCTCACTTCATAACACTGCAAAGGAGCTTGGTTGTAACAAGGTGGCTCTCGGACATCATTTTGACGACGTTGTCAACACATTTATGCTCAATCTGTTCTACGAAGGACGGCTTGGCTGTTTCCAGCCCGTGACCTACCTTTCACGCATAGACCTGCAGCTTATCAGACCTATGATATATATGCCCGAAAAGGACGTGCGGTACTTTGCCTCAAAGGCTGAGCTTCCTGTTATAAAGTCGCCCTGCCCTGCCGACGGCAACACGAAGCGTGCCGATATGGACAATCTATTAAATACCATCGAACGCACCAACAAAGGACTTAAATACCGCATTTTCGGTGCAATACAGCGCGGTGAGATAGACGGATTCAAGCCTATGGGACGGATGCAAGGGATAAAGGAATATACTGAAGAATAAAGGAGCTGAAATCAGCTCCTTTTGTTATACAAAAATTTAATAACCATTCATAATATTATTTCTATCTTACTTTCTTTGTTTTCAAAATCAACAAGGTGCATCCCCTTAAAGTTTTTTAGAAACTCATACACTTTATCAAATATTGGTGAGTTGCTATACTTTAATGTCAAAACATCTCCGCATACAAGGGGGATATCTCGCCGCACGATCGACTCGGGATTAACACTCGGTTCTTTTTCCATAATATTGATCAGACACATCTTCTTTAATTTTACGGTAAGCAAGAAGACCTCACCGATTTCGATTTCGGTAAAACTCCCATTTTCAATTATTCTTAAAATCATATTCTTCCACCGTAATTTTAACCTTTGTTCCATCGTCATCTACATCAACAAGCGTTCCCTCGTTTACACCGTTAAGCATTTTCAAAAGCTTGTCAAAACCGCCTATACCGCTCTCATCTTTAATCAGATCCAATGCGGATATTGGAAGTCTGACTACCACTTTTGCATCATCTTCATCGACAGATATTTTTACGATGCGTTTGTCTTTTAAGTCCTGTGCAACTGTTATTTTTGTGTCTTCTTCGTCGCTGTAAAGCATTTCTAAAGACACACCGAGAGCTTTAGCAATTTCGGGCAAAAGCATAACATCGGGCATTGATGTTTCGGTTTCCCATTTGGAAATAGCTTGATTGGTAACACCAAGCCTTTCTCCAAGCTCGTTCTGCGTGAGGCCTTTTTCTTTTCTGAATTTTGCTATATTACTTCCTATAGACATAACACATCCTCCTTTTTAGGACACGGTAATTACCCAATGCTCTCACCCCTACATATAGATAATCAATCGACGCGTCCTTTATTTACTAATTACATTTTAACAAAAAAAGTACTCAATGTAAAGATACCATTTGGCGATTTTGGTAAACCAAAATCGCCAAATGGTTTGATTGTTTATTTAATTACATACTCTCCTGCCGTGAGTGTAAATATCATCTTGCCGTTTTGAATCTTGAAATCGCCGTTCTCGGCAAATTCAAGTCCGTTTACGTTGACGGTTGTTTTACCCGACAATAGCGGGAATACAACTGTCGCTTCGGTGTTTTCGGGCACGGTCACTCTGTAAACAAACTCGCCGTTCTCGTAGCACCACGCAGACTTTATTAGTCCGTAAGCACTTTCAAATTCGGCTTTCACGCTTGTAATACGTTCCTGCCCCTCGGGGATAAATTCTCTGGTATCCGGTGTGGGAGCGAGAATAAATCTTTCAAATCCGGGGTATTCCTCCACGGGCTTGATACCCGCCATTGAACTGAACATCCACTCGGCAATCGCTCCGAAGGCGTAA
>JAFTLM010000084.1 GCA_017455945.1 Clostridia bacterium
AATTACGCAATCGGGAAATACGGCAAGATGAGATTGAATTTTATGAAAGCTCACAGGAAGGGGACGTACACGACGATATTGACACAAGGGAGGCTGAACAGCTACCTGCACGGGATAGACGAGGCGGCGGAAGCACAGCTCTCGAAGATAATATCCGAAACGGCACAGCGCTTGGGCGTGACGGAGCAGATGAAAGCGGAAAATCAGTTGGAGTGGGTGAGAATGATGAACAACATCAAGCACTCGGCAGAGGAAACGGTACTGAAGGAACTGATCTACATTTAAGCGATAAGCCTTTGCCTGCGCCGCTTAAGGATACTATGATGCTCGCATTAAGACACGGTGACTACTTGCATAAAAGCAAGAAAGACATCGTGTCTTTTTTGCTTTCTGACGCGAGCGACGAAAAGAAAACGGAGTATATAAAGGGCGCATACAATATGGGGCTTTACGGTGAATTTTACCGACCGGGCACAACAGAGCATATAGGGTATCACGCAGAGGAGGACGGACTTCTCGTTTATCAAGGCAATTATCCTTCGAGAACTCACGAAATAAAGTTTACTTGGGATACCGCCGCAAAGCTCATAGAAGCCCTCATAAACGATGGCGATTATCTTGAGGAAGAAAAAGATCAGAAGCCTCCGAAAATAAAGAGCGAAGAAAAACAGATTGCAAAAACTGAAAGCTTTCCCCAGCTTCGCATACCGCAAGAGGTCGTAGATGAGCTTTTACGCCTTGGCGGTTGCACAAGAAACAGCAGTGCGCGAATATACGGTTTTTACCGCAGAGCGAATAACACTGAAGAAAATATACGATTTTTGAAAAAAGAATATTCGCACGATAGTGTGGGTATCGTTGTTGGAGATAAAAGCTATGCCGCAAAATGGGATGATAGCGGCATATATATTTCCGCAGGAGATAGGGTATCGAATATTGCTCCCGTATTTATCTCTTGGGAGATGGCGGACAGGCGCATACGCGAGCTTTTGGAAATAGGACAATATATTCCTAAAGCGGAAGCAGAGAAGGCAGATGAAATATGGGAAACTTACGTGGCGGATAAAATTGCTTTTCTTTACCGCGATGATTTCGGGAATATTCCGGAGGAATACAAAACGAAAAGCAGTTTCTTATGGCCCAAGATAAACGATTTCTATCGGTCTGTTCTGAATGACAGAGAAAATCTTGGTGATTTTATCGAGGAGATAAAGGCAAACGAAGAGAGATTGAAGGATTATCCTCCGCGCCTCAGGCGATTTTGTGATACCGATGAGGTTCTTTTTCTTACTTCGATGTTTTTAAGAGAGCCTGTGGATTTTCCCGAAGCTGACCCATATATTTTGCCGCCGAAGCAATTTGTTACGCAGGATAAGATAGACGAATATTTTGCGAGAACGGGAAGCCCGTATTCAGACGGTAAGCTTACCGTGTATTCATTCTTCCTCAAAAACAAAGATTTGAACGAGAGAGCAAAATTTTTGTCGAAGCAGTATGGCACGGGCGGAACGGGTGGAATGAGGACTGACAGCGACTATAACGGGAAAGGTATTGCGCTTTACGGGGGGCTTCAGCACAGAGAAAACGGCGTTTTTCTCAAATGGCCGCAGGTTGCCAAAAGAATAGACACCCTTATACGCGAGGGAAAATATATAACAGAAAAGGATGCTGCGGAATTTGACCGTTATGAGCGCGAGCAAGTTGCAAGATTGATACGCGCATTCTATTTTGATAAATCCTCAGATTTTCCGCGCCCGTATGTAAAAGACGAAGAATACGATTATTGGAAAGACGTAAAAAGCATCGCTTCGCAGATAGAAAGTAAGGCACGGCTTTTGGAGATAACGGAAATGATGCAGACGGTCTTTGAAACACTTACTCCCGAAAGCAAAGATTATTCGCTTGACAAAGAGCGACTTTCTGCGGTTAAAGCATACGGAAACGGAAAATACAATCTGTTTCCCAATTCTCCGTACCGCAAGAAGCATCCGTTTGCGCCTCAAAAAGAAGAAAAGATCATAGTGCCCGAGCTTGAGGGCGAGCGCGAAAGAAAGATACCCGAGTCAGAATACAATCTGGTTCTTGGAACTACCGTATATATCGGCAAAGATGAGTGCGACATTATGTCCTTGAGCGAAGACGGAGTGGAGCTTTTCAACGGTACACTCATTCCGCTAGAGATGGACTACGAAACCTTTATGAAGCGTATACGCGAAAATCCGATGAACGACCGCTTGAAAAAGCCGCAAAAAGAGATTAAAGAAGAAACAGAGCATAAGAAAAAAGAAGAAACTGCTGAAAATAAAAAGTTTTTGTCTATTTGGGAGCGCTATGAACTTACGAAAAAAGAACATCCGGAGCACATTGCAATGATACGTGTAGGCGATTTTTACGAGTTCTTTTATGATGATGCCAAGATAGTTGCGGATGTTCTCGATCTAACTTTAACAAGCAGACCAAAAGGCGAAGACGAGCGAGTTCCGATGTGCGGCGTACCGTATCACGCGCTTGAGAGATACCTTCAAAAAATTCTTGATGCGGGCTATGCAGTCGCGGCTTATGAGGATGAGAAAATATATCCGATAATTTCGTCTACGGCACAGGAAAAGAAGAAAGATGAAAATATACCTGTTGCTCCTAAAGAGGAGATAGAAACTGTTGATGAGCTTGAAAGAGCCAGGCAGTATATTTCTTCTTTTTGTGAAACCGAATACGGGGATAGTGAAATTGAGATATCCGACTTATCAAAAGTGCCGATTGCCCATACCACTGTTGGCGACGAGGATTACCCCGTAAACGTTTACGCTGACTTAACGGGTTTCAGAATATTAAAATACCTCGGTGAAGACCTTATAGAAGTAAGCGGATACGGTAGCTTACAGGAGCTTAACGATAACGAGCTTTGTGTGCTTGAATTTGATGAACTTACCGCTGTAAGCGAAGAAAGAATAGAAGAATACAGGCGCGACCACGGCATACTTGCGTCTAATATACAAGAAACAAAGCCTCAGATAACAACACCGACGTATGGTTTGCGCCCCGATATTCCCGAAAGCGAAAAGCACAATTACCGTATTACAGATGATATGCTCGGCACGGGCGGCGCGAAAGAGAAGTTCCGCAGAAATATTGAGGCAATAGAGCTTCTGCATTTGCTTGAAGCAGAGGATAGGCTTGCTACGCCCGAAGAACAGGAAGAGCTTTCGGGTTATACGGGCTGGGGAGGTCTTGCCGATGCTTTTGACAGCGGCAAGGATAATTGGCACATTGAATACGCAGAACTAAAAAATTTGCTTTCGGAAGAAGAATACGAAGCCGCCAAGGAATCTACCTTGACGGCTTTTTATACTCCGCCTACAGTAATACGTGCGATGTATAAAGCGCTTGAAAATATTGGCTTCAAGCGAGGAAATATACTTGAGCCGTCCTGCGGTATCGGCAATTTTATGGGTATGCTCCCCGAAAGTATGGAGGAAAGCAAGGTATACGGTGTAGAGCTTGACAGTATCTCGGGCAGAATTGCAAGGCAGCTTTATCAGAAAAACGGAATAACCGTAAGCGGATATGAAAAAACGCAGTTTCCCGACAGTTTCTTTGACGTTGCTATAGGTAACGTGCCTTTCGGTCAATTTAAGGTTGTAGACAAGAAATACGATAAGCAGAATTTCCTTATACACGACTACTTTTTCGCAAAGACACTCGATAAGGTTCGCCCCGGCGGTGTTATTGCCTTTATAACGAGCAGCGGAACGATGGATAAAGAAAATCCTTCCGTAAGAAAGTATATAGCACAAAGAGCAGACCTTATAGGTGCGATACGCTTGCCCGATACTGCTTTTAAGGATAATGCGGGAACGAGAGTTGTTTCCGATATACTTTTCTTGCAAAAACGTGACCGAATAGTCGAAGCCGAACCCAGTTGGATCCACCTCGATAAAGATGAGAACGGCATTGTTATGAACAAATATTTTGTCGATAACCCCGATATGGTTATGGGCGAAATGGCGATGCGTTCAGGTCCTTACGGTCCCGAGGCAACGTGCAAGGCATATGAGGATAAAGACCTTGGCGAAAGCCTTATGGAAGCTGTTTCAAAAATACACGCAGAGATAAAAGAAACCGAGATAGAAGATTTAGAGGAAGGAATAGAGGACAAATCCATTCCCGCAGACCCAAACGTAAAAAATTATTCTTACACTCTTGTAGACGGAAAGGTCTACTACAGGCAGAACAGCATAATGAAACCTGCTGACGTATCTGTTACGGCAGAGAACCGCATTAAAGGCTTGATAGCCATACGCGAGATAGTACGCGAGCTTATATCCGCACAGCTAAATGACGAACCCGACAGCACAATACGTGAGCTTCAAAAGAAGCTTGGCGAAAAATACGATAAATTTACTGCCGAGTATGGGCTTATAAACAGCCGAGGCAACTCTATTGCTTTTAGCGAGGACGATTCGTATTTTCTTCTTTGCTCACTTGAAATTCTTGATGATAACAAGGCGCTTAAAGCAAAAGCGGATATGTTTACAAAGCGCACTATAAAGCCGCAGAAGGCTATTGAGCGTGTCGATACGGCAAGCGAAGCACTCGCTATTTCAATAGGCGAACACGCTTTTGTCGATATGGAATATATGTCGGCGCTTACGGGAAAGAGCGAAGAAGACCTCTTTGCTGACCTCAAAGGCGTTATCTTTGTTAACCCTTATCACGGAAACCGCATAGGAGAAAAGAAATACCTTATGGCAGACGAATATCTTTCGGGAAACGTGCGTGAAAAATTGGCTGTTGCGAGAAAAAGCGCTGAACTTAACCCTGAAGATTATACTGCAAACGTTGAAGCGCTTGAGAAAGTTCAGCCTGTAGACCTGAATGCTTCGGAGATAGGCGTGCGCCTCGGCTCAACTTGGATACCGCAGGAAGATATTGAAGAATTTATGCACGAGCTTCTCGATACCAACTATTTTTACAGACGAATGATAGAGGTAAAATATATCCCTCATACCTCGCAATGGGTGGTTACGAACAAAACGCGCGACGGCGGAAACGTTAAAGCCGGAAACACATACGGCACAAAACGCATAAACGCTTATTCCATTATAGAGGACACGCTCAATCTTAAAGATGTTCGTATTTTTGATTATCAGGTGGATGAGAACGGCAACAGGATAGCTATTTTGAATAAAAAAGAAACTGCTATTGCACAGGGTAAGCAAGAGCAGATAAAAAGAGCTTTTGAGGAATGGATATGGAAAGACCCAGAAAGGCGAGAAAGACTTTGCCGTTTGTATAACGAGAAATTTAACTCTTTGCGCCCACGTGAGTTTGACGGAAGCCATATAGAGTTTTACGGTATGAACCCGGAAATATCGCTTCGCAAGCATCAAAAGGATGCCGTTGCAAGAATAATATACGGCGGTAATAGCTTGCTTGCACACGTCGTAGGCGCAGGTAAGACATTCACAATGGTAGCCTCCGCACAAGAAAGCAAAAGGCTTGGTCTTTGCTCCAAGAGTATGTTCGTTGTTCCAAATCATCTTATCGAGCAGTGGGCAAGCGAATATCTACAACTCTACCCAAGTGCGAATATCCTTGTAGCATCAAAGAAGGATTTTGAAAAAGGAAACCGCAAAAAATTCTGTGCAAGAATTGCAACGGGCGATTATGATGCGGTAATAATAGGGCAATCGCAGTTTGAAAAGATACCTATGTCGGTAGAAAGGCAAGCGGAAACCATAAACGCGGAAATAGAAGAAGTTATGGCGAGTATGGAAGAAGCGCAGGCTTCTCACGGCGACAGAGTTACGGTAAAGCAGCTTGCAAGAGCTAAAAAGCAGTTGGAAACAAAGCTTGCGAAGCTCAATGACCAATCACGCAAAGACGACGTTGTAACGTTTGAACAGCTTGGTGTTGACCGCCTGTTTGTTGATGAAGCGCATTACTATAAAAATCTTGCGGCGTTTTCAAAAATGAGAAACGTTGCGGGTATATCCCAAACGGAGGCACAGAAATCAAGCGACCTCTATATGAAGTGCAGGTATCTTGATGAGATAACAGGCGGCAAAGGCTGTATTTTTGCAACGGGTACGCCTATTTCAAATACTATGGTAGAGCTTTACACGATGCAGAAATATTTGCAATATGACGAACTTAAAATGCGCGGTCTTTTGAATTTTGATGCCTGGGCTTCTACCTTTGGCGAAACGGTTACAGCCATAGAGCTTGCTCCCGACGGAACAGGCTACAGAGCAAAAACTCGCTTTGCAAAGTTTTTCAATATCCCCGAGCTTATGTCAATGTTTAAGCAGACTGCCGATATTCAGACTGCGGATATGCTCAAATTACCCGTACCCGAAGCACATTATCATATAGTGAAAACTCCTGCAAGCGATATGCAAAAGGAGCTTGTGGCATCGTTTGCGGAAAGAGCAGAGAAGATACACAACCGTATGGTTGATGCCTCTGTTGATAATATGCTTCTTGTTACAAACGACGGTAGAAAAGCTGCACTTGACCAGCGTCTTGTAAACCCTGCGCTTTCCGATTATGAGGGGAGCAAGGTAAACGTATGCGTTGAAAATATCTACAAGATATGGGCTGAAAATGCTGATAAAAAATCCGCACAGCTTCTGTTTTGCGACCTTTCGACACCCACGGGCGACGGAAGCTTTAACGTGTACGATGACATCCGCGCAAAGCTCATAGAGAAAGGTGTACCTCCCGAAGAAATCGAATTTATCCATAACGCCAACACCGATGCCAAGAAAAAAGAGCTTTTCGGCAAGGTGCGCGAAGGACAGGTGCGAATCCTTATGGGTTCCACATTTAAGATGGGCGCAGGCACAAACGTACAGAAAAAGCTCATAGCGCTCCACGACCTGGATGTTCCGTGGCGACCTTCGGATTTGGAACAGCGCGCAGGACGTATAGTTCGTCAAGGCAACAGCAACTCGGAAGTTGACCTCTATCGCTACGTTACAGAAGGCACATTCGACGCATACAGCTATCAGTTATTGGAGTCTAAACAGAAGTTTATTTCCCAGATAATGACATCAAAATCGCCCGTGAGAAGTGCCGAGGACGTAGACGAAACGGCGCTTTCGTATGCGGAAATAAAGGCGCTGGCATCGGGTAATCCCAAGATCATGGAGAAGATGGAGCTTGATGCGGACGTGGCAAAATTAAAGCTTCAAAAGGCAGACCATTTAAGTCAGCGATACGCGCTTGAAGATTCTCTTGTTAAGAAATTTCCACGTGAAATAGCGGAGCAGGAGGAGCGAATAAAGGGACTTGAGGCGGATATGGAAACAGCAAAATCGGGGACTATCCTAAACGAAAACGGATTTTCGCCTATGGATATACTGGGAGAAACTTACGAAAAAAGAGCAGATGCCGGCAAGGCGATTCTCGATATATGCGAGCGCATAAGCACGCCTGAGCCGAGAGCGTTGGGCGCTTACAGAGGCTTCAAAACCGAAATAGGATTTGACACTATGGATCGAGAGTTTTACATTGTTTTGTGCGGTGCGCTACGTCACAAAGTGCCTCTCGGAAAAGATGCTGGGGGCATAATAACGCGATTGGATAACGCTATTGAAGCCTTTGAAAAGCGCAAGGACGGTTGTAAAATCCAGCTCGAAGAACTGTACAAGCAGGTGGAAAACGCAAAGAAAGAGATAGCTACTCCATTTGCGCGCGAAGCGGAGCTCGAAGAAAAATGCAGACGCCTTGCCGAACTCAATTCCGAGCTTGATATGGACAAGCACGAAAATGAGATAGTGGACGGTCCTCAAGAGCAAGGCGAAGATGATGAGAAGAAAAGGATAAAAGAGGAGAGAGAAGAACGGTAATGCACGGTGAAACAAAGACGTGCAAGCGGCAGAGAAATCTGCCGTTTTACATAGGGGAAAAGCAAAAGTATGTTTGTTGACGGCAATGTTTTTTTATAGTATAATCATACTATAGTATTTTTGATTGGAGGTGTACAAATGGTTTGCAACGAAATAATTTTGGGCGGAAGCTCCATATTGAAGATTTATCATAAGAATTTCAATGAAGCTTATTATCGAAGGATATTACACAATAAAAAAATAGGAAGATGCAATTTGGAATTCCGTGAATATCAGGTTTCAGAAGAAGATATTGACTGTATTTCCGGGTGGATATATAAACGCGAAGGATTGTTAGAGCCTGATATATGCCCCAACCCATACGGGGATACGGTATGTGCAAGAATGACACATTATATTTTTGATGATAAGCCTTCAAAAATATTTGGAACTAAGGAAAATAAGTATCCTTTAAAAATATCCATTCAAGATTTTATAGAGATGACAGAATTTATAGAAAAATATACCGGAATAAAGATTAAAAATTCTCCTATGCTTTTCGGAGATATTTTGATTTTTTCTGCTTGTAAAATTGATATTAAAGCTACTAATGAAAATGGTGTTACTGTAAGTAATGTTCCAAAAAATTCTATAGTTACAGTTTCCTTTAAAAATAAGGATTTTATTGTTTATAGTTCACTTATATCTTTACAAGATGATAAAACTGTTATTGATATTCCATGCAAGGAAAAATGGAACAATATCGATATTTACATTTACAGTAACGGTAATTTAATATATTTACGAAAAAATTTGTATTACATAAGAAACCATAATGTTAAGGCTCGTATTGTAACCAATAAGACTATCCCGTTAAATAAAATTTCAAATGAATACGTAATCAAAGAATATTCTGCTCAAACAATATCAAGCCCGGCAAAGAAAGGTGAAACATCGGCTGAAATTATAGATAATGCGGCTCAAAAACTACTTTGCTTAATTGACAATGAAAAAGTTGATACTCAAATTTTTTTCATACAACCGGGAGAATTTAATAAAGCGTTTGAGTTAATAGGCGAAACAATAGTGAGTGCGAATGACACGTTGTGGGTATTTGACTCATATTTTACCGATAAAGAAGGGATATTAAAATCCTTGGATTGGCTTAAAATTATTTCTTATTGCAAAGCGGATAAAAAGAATATTGTTTTTTACTCAAATGCTCGGAATAATTCTTTGAATATATTGGAGTTTCTAAACGAAATTAAGAAGGATGCGGATTTACAGGAATATATAAGAGGCAGTGGAAAGCTTGGAATTTCTCTCTACCAAACTAAATCACCAATCCATGATAGATTTATTCTTGTGCAGAATGGTTCATCTTTTAAAGGATTAATTATGGGAACATCATTTAATTCCTTGGAAAGTAATCATTATTGTTTGAGTAAACTTGAGGGAAATTCAGCAAAAACAATTTTAACAGAATTGAAAGATTGGTTAAATGCAGGTAATGTATCGTATCAGGCGGAGGTGTAAAAAATGATGGATTCAAATATCATAAAAGAACTCAGTTTGATTGTAATGGATTGTTTAAATGATAAAATTGCTTTCAAAGATTACAGGAAAAAGATAAATGCTATTTTGCACAATAAGTCTATATCAACAGTCTTTGGGGAATTAAATACGTATAATCAGAATCATAAAAAAGAAAAAAATATTTCAACTATTATAGTTATTATGGCGCTCTATATGAGAGATCTTGATGCTCAAGAAATAATAAAAAATGAAATTATCAAATTCAATATGGTTGGCTCGTTATATGGTGGGTTGTATAAAATGCTTTGTGGGGACTCAAGCATATTTAAAATAGATGTTGCCTTAGGAGATAATTCGTTTAACAACAAGTATGAATTTTTAAACAGGCATTTAGCTTATAGTGAACTTAGATTAACTGTTTTATTGAAAACTGTTGAAACGCTACATATGGTTGATAAGTTTAAGTTTGACTTGCTTGCATATAGCGACAAGACAAAATTAATATTGTTAAGTATGGCGGGTTTTCGCTTAAATGTAAAACCGTCTGATGAATTATTGGTGCGCTTGATAACGGATGGAGATGACCTTAATCAGAATATTGCACTTTATTTCATTACAGTTAAACTTAATATTCTGTTAAACCAATATTATAATGTTAAAGAAAAACTGGCTGATAAAAGAAAGCGCATGAAGGAACTTGATTGTGAACTAGATAAGATTAATGGTTTTATTTCTCAATGTGATAGCAAAACTCGTGTTTCATTACTGTTTAATTATTTTTTACAACACCATAGAGCGTATCCTGTGTATTTTGCTAGAATATTAGTAGATAAAGAACATCAAGAATATTTTTGTGAACAAATAAAATCATCGGGGAAAATAAGGTCTTTAAGGGAATTAGAGATTGTTGCTAACTTAATTGCAATAACACCTTCCCTTGATGATAGGAAAAAACGAGTATCCAAATCAAGTTTATATAGTGCAATAACAGATGTTATTATCAAATTTATTGATGAACGAAAAGGAATATATATGTGGGATAATGGGCAGAATGAATACTTTTTAAATGTGTGCAAAAACTTGCCCAAGAGTTTCTTGAGAAGAATATTTTCTTTTGCAAAGAAAAAACAAAGCACATTAATGTGTGGCCCCTTAGATGAAATGGTGAGATTTAAAATATTTTTAGATGATAACAGACAAAACGAAATAATCCAAGGAATACTGAATGTTATTAACCCTCTAATAGAATAATTTTATAAAACCAAGGCAGAAGTGATTTATAGTGCCTTGGTTTTAATTTTATAACTTATGATAAAAATGTGAAAAACGAACATTGACAATATAACGGAAAAGCGTTATAATATAATTGAGAAAGGAGGCAAATACTATGCTTGCAAAATTATTAAAAAAATATGATATGACATTATATCAATGCGCAAAACTCAGCGGAATTGCTTACACAACATTATCGGAAGTAGTACGTGGAAAAACAAAACTTGAAAAATGTTCTGCTGAAACGGTGTACCGCTTATCTAAAGTTTTCAATGTTTCTATGGAAGAATTGTTGCGCGATAAGGTAGAAGTGAGGGTGGATTTCGAGATTTTTAAGAGCAATATATGCCACCTTATTAAAGACAACGATGAAATTGATTTTATGCTAAATACGATAAATTCAGATGATATACGGCGTTATTGGGAAAAGAAATGGTATCCGGAAGCGTTTTATCTGCTTGCGATGCTTGATTATTTAAGCCGGGAAAATGAGATACCTATATGCAATAAATATGATGATATCCGTATACATTCGCTTAAAACTACAATATATCCACGTGATGTAGAAATTATAGCTAAAATTGACAAGAACTCGGATATAAAAGAGAGAAGCAGGCGTGAATCAATTCCCGAATTTATAAGATTTAACATTGTAGAAAGCGAGGTAAGAAATGTCTATTGATGTACCTTTTACGAAAGAAAATCTTGAATATTATTTGAAAGAATTGGCGAAAGAGTATAAAAAGAGAAGCGGAAATTTTCCTGCTGAAATGATATTGGTGGGAGGAGCTTCTGTTTTGATTAACTATCAATTCCGTATGGCATCCTATGACATAGATGCTCTATATGCTTCAAAATCAATTATGAAGGACGCTATAAATGCTGTTGGCGATAAACTCGGACTTCCTTCGGGATGGGTTAATGATGAGTTTAAAAAGACCGCATCATATACTCCCAAACTTATAGAATATTCAAATTACTATAAAACATTTTCAAATTGCTTGCAGATAAGAACAATTCGTGCAGAATATCTTGTTGCTATGAAGTTAATGTCAGGACGCAAATACAAAAAAGATTTATCGGATATTGCTGGTATTCTTTATGAGCAAGAACGTGCAGGAAATCCGCTCAATTTTGAAATGATCGATAAGGCAGTTTATAATCTGTACGGAGGATGGGAAAATATTTCAAAAGATGCACAAGAACTTTTGCACAAATTACTTGAATCAGATGATTTGGAAAAGCTGTTCATAGAATTGAGTGAAGATGAAGTATATGCCAAAGAAGCACTTGTTGAAATGGAAAAAAAGTATCCTAATGTAGTAAAGAAAGATAATGTTGACGATGTTATCTTGGAATTGATGAAGAAAAAGAAACGAACCGATAGAGAAGAGAGATAGTTTTGACGAGAAATAAAAAAATCTGTTTGAATTGCGGAAGAAAGATGAAACAACAGTTCATATCTTTGTATCATTGTAAATGCGGAATGAGTTGGAAGAAAGGCACAGGATTTTTTCAAAGAACAGATGATATGGTATTTTGCTTAGAGCATAATTACGCAAATAAGAAGCCAAGGCGTATCATAAAAATCAAGAGCATAACATCAGAAAAATAAAATATTCAGGGACAGGATTGTCCCTTTACATAGCCGAGAGAATTTGCACCTAAGTCCTCTCGGCTTTTTCTTTGTGGAAGGGAGTGTGATAAGGTGAAATATGGAGTGGCTGTAACAGTACAGCAGACGGGATACGTTGAAGTTGAAGCTGATTGCGAGTCTGAAGCCAAAGCTATAGCGGTGGAAAATGTGTACGAAGAACGTGTTCCATACCACGAAACAGAGGTAACGGAATGTAAAATCGAAGGATATTTTTAGAGAAAGCGAGGCGGTAAAATGAATAATATCGAGTTTGATGAAGAACTAAATCTTAAACTGTACAATAAACTTTTATTGGAATTTGAACGGTATAAAGAAAAGCTTTTGACGATGTCCCCGGAAGAAATCTTGAAACACGCATACAAATACGTTATGTATGAGGAGATAGTTTGCATATGCGAATATACGGAATTTAATACAAAGCGAGTAAAAGCGTTGCTTAAATCTCCGACCCCTCTTGAAGATATTTTTTCAAAATGGGAACATTCCGATTATTCGTATATGGACGTTATGCAGGACATTATAGAACTTACGGCAGACGATAAAATAGAGAAAGCAAAAAAGAGAAACTCAAGGAACAAAGATGCAAAAGAACGTTTAGAATTAAAGGCATATATCTAAAGAAACTATAGAAAAAGCGAGAAAAATAGACTTGCTTTCGTACCTGATGTCAACAAATCCGAGTGAGCTTGTGAAGTGCGGAAGCTG
>JAFTLM010000085.1 GCA_017455945.1 Clostridia bacterium
AACGCCGTTTGGGGAGTTTCGCTCACTGCGGTGAGCGACAAGGCTTGTGCAGCCTTGACTCGCACCCACTGGCGTGGGGGCTCTTATGGGTGCGGTGCGAACACACCCCTCGCCGCTAAATTATAATTTACCATCTTTACAACGCCATAAGGAAAGGGCTGATTTTGCTTATCAGCCCTTTTTTATTACATCACAAAACTCATAACTGCGGCGAGGAAAATAAGGAAACCAAAGTTGAATGCCGAAAACATTCCTATGTAATATCCTGCTTTTCCGGGGTTGTGGCTCATATATTCCCTGAAGGTTATCAGGCTGGCAAGCGAAGCTATAAGCGTGCCCACTCCGCCTATGTTTACTCCTACCAACAGCTCGGGGTAATTGCCCGTAAACTGAGAAAGCAGTATTGCCGACGGCACGTTACTGATGATCTGGCAAGACAGCGTACTTACCAAAAGCGTGTTCTTTTCAAGAAGCATAGAGAAAAAGTCTCTTACCACATCTATTCTTGCCATGTTTCCCGAAAATATGAAGAAAAACACAAAGGTAAACAGCAATCCGTAGTCTACCATAGCCAGTGCCTTGCGGTCTGCAAACAAAAGTGATATCGGAATTATTATAAGGCCTATCCAGTAAGGTATCCCTCTGAAAACAATTACTATGGAAAGTGCGAAAAGCACCAGATAGAATACCGTTCTCCACGGGTCGAGCGTTACCTTTTCGTCCTCAAGCTCCAACGGTTCGGGCTTTACAAAAATTATACAGCAAAGCGTAATTATCGCAATAGACAGGCAGAAAGGCAAAAGCATTATCGACATAAATTCGCCGTTTGGAACAGTAAATTTAGTGTAAAGATAAAGATTTTGCGGATTTCCGAAAGGAGTCAGCATTCCGCCCAGGTTGGCGGCAATGTTCTGCATAATAAAGGTAAACGCCATATATTTTTGCTTGTTTGTGGTGGTAAGTACAAAATATCCCAGCGGCAAGAAGGTGAGCAATGCCATATCGTTGGCAATAAGCATAGAGCCTATAAAGGTTATGTATACCAGGGCAAGAATGCTCATTCGTGCGTTCTTGAAGCACTGCACCACTTTTTTGGCGAGAATATAGAAAAATCTGATGTTTTTCAGCGCGCAAACCACCGCCAGTACGCAGAAAAGACAGGTAAGCGTTTTGTAATCAAAATAATCAAGATATGCGGCGTCGGGTGGCACAACCAAGGACGTGATAAGTGCCGCACAAAATGCGATAAGCATTACCGCATTCTTTTTGGCAAATACGGTCAAATGATGCCTGAAGTCAACAAAATGAATTGCGTGTGTTTTGTTCATATTACTCTATAATGTTCTCCAAAATATACTTAACAATATGTTCTTTGTGGCTGCAGATGACCCGAGAAGCTCTATCTTTCAGTATGTCTACTGCATTTGACACAGCAAGCGGAAGTCCTACGCCATCAAGGAGGGCGATGTCGTTGGGGCTGTCACCGATTCCTATCACTTCATCGGGAGATATGCCCAATTTCTTCGCCAACCGACGTACACCGTCGCCCTTGCTTGCACCCTTTGAAACTATTTCTATATTGAAATCCGCAGACGAAGTCACCACAATGTCCCCCATTGCTTTAAGCTCCGCTGTACACTTGTCAAGCTCCTCCTGCGAATGGAAAAAGACCGATATCATTTCAACGCCCCTGCCGCCGAAAAGCTCTCTTTCCCATTTTTCGGGCTTTTTGCACCACTTATGGTAATGCATATAGTAGTATTCGTTAAGATTGTAGTAAGCGGCACGTTCTGCGCTGTCATTTTTCTTTAACATATAGCTGTCAGACTCAAAATGAATTGTATGGAAGGTTTCATAACGCAGGGTAAGCTCCATTATCTCTTCAAACCTGTTGCTTGGTATAAGTACCTCGTCACGCTCGCCCGTAGAGGTGTCTGTGACTACCGCGCCGTTTGAGGAAATACAGTATTTTATATCTTTGCAGTTTCTTATTTCGGGAATTATTTCCCGGAAGCATCTTCCCGACGTGGGAACCACAAATCCGCCCATTTTAACGTATTCTTCGATTGCTTTGAAATTTTCCTTGCTAACGGTAAAGACGTCGTACAAAAGCGTACCGTCAAGATCGGTTGCTATCATTTTATAGTTCATTTCAACACCTCCAAAACAAAGGACAGTATAACATATTTTTCAGAAAAAATCAATAGTTTTCAAATATATCTTGTAAAAAGAGGAAAAATATGTTACAATGTTACGACTGATATATTAAAAAGCAAGGAGAAATAAAATGCAAAGAGAAAAACTCGGTTCGCGTCTGGGATTCATTCTGCTCAGTGCGGGATGTGCTATAGGCGTGGGCAACGTGTACAAGTTCCCATATATGGTAGGTCAGAACGGCGGAGGAATATTCGTTCTTATATACCTCTTTTTCCTGATTGCACTCGGAGTGCCCGTAATGACTATGGAATTTGCCGCGGGACGTGCGGCACAAAAAAGTCCCGTGCTTCTGCACAAAGAGCTTGAGCCCAAAGGCTCAAAGTGGCATATTCACGGTTACGCTTCGCTTGTGGGAAACATCTTGCTTATGATGTTTTATACAACTATAGCAGGACAGATGCTTTGCTACTTCTGGAACTCTGCTATAGGTACCTTCAAGGGTATGGACAGTGTCGCCATCGCAGTAAATCACAGCTCAATGACCGCAGATCCCTTTACTCAGGTTCTCTTTATGGCGGTTATAGTAATTGCCGGATTCCTTGTGTGTTCTTTCAGCCTCAAGGGTGGACTTGAACGCTTTTCAAAAATTATGATGGGCGCGCTTATCGTAATTATGATAGCTATGGTAATCAACAGCTTCTTCCTCGGCGGACTAGGGGAGGGACTTGATTTCTATCTCGTTCCCAGCTTTGAGCGAATGAAGCGGGCGGGTGTTGTCAAGGTTATTTCCGACGCTATGAATCAGGCGTTCTTCACTTTGAGTACCGGTATAGGTTCAATGGCTATTTTCGGAAGCTATATCAACAAGGATCGTGCATTGCTTGGTGAGTCAATAAATATCGCGGCACTTGATACAAGCGTGGCGTTTATGGCGGGACTTATCATATTCCCTGCCTGCTTCACCTACGATATAGATCCTGCCAACGGAATGGATCTTATCTTCCTCACGCTTCCAAACGTATTCAACCAAATGCCTTTCGGCAGAGTTTGGGGAAGTCTGTTCTTCCTGCTTATGACCTTTGCGGCGTTTTCTACCGTTATTGCGGTGTTTGAGAATATCATCGCCTGCGTGCGTGACCTTACGGGCTGGTCGAGAAAAAAGACTTCGTTTATTGGCTGTATTGCTATTCTTATCCTTTCACTGCCTGCTGCACTCAGCTCAAATCTGCTGAAGAAAATAACCATAGGCGGAAAGGACTTTATGTGGATGGAGGATTTTGCCGTAAGCAATATACTCCTGCCCCTTGGTTCGTTGGCGTTTGTGCTCTTCTGTACTACCCGCTACGGTTGGGGTTGGAAGAACTTTACCGCCGAAGCCAACACCGGAAAGGGAGCAAAGGTGCAAAAGTGGATGCGCGTTTACATGACCTTCGTATTGCCGTTGCTTGTATTTGCCGTGTTCGCCCTTGGAATATACAACGCGTTCTTCGGTGCGTAATGAGGTTTTGAAAAGCAAAAATCATTTTAAGATTGATAAGCAATAGATTTTATAGTACAATTTCGTTTTGCATGGGCTTTCGAGGCGCTTTACTATTAAAGGGTGATCAAAATGAAAAAAACTTATTTGTTTGCAGGCGTTTCGATACTTTTTTGGTCTTCGATCGCTACGGTTTCAAAGCTTTTGCTCGGTACTCTTAACAGCTACCAGGTATTGATGTTCGGTGCGTTTTTTGCCTCCGTTGCCTTGTTTGTGGCTAATCTTTTCGGCAAAAAGCTAAGGCTGCTCAAGGGCTATCGCCCAAAAGATTATATTATAACACTTCTTATATGCTCACCGGGTACGTTTTTCTATTATGTTTTCCTTTATTCGGGAACCGATAGAATGGCGGCGTCTCAGGCGTTCATAATTAATTATCTGTGGCCCATTATGAGCGTGGTTTTCGCTTGCATCATTTTAAAAGAAAAGCTGACGGCACGAAAATGTATTGCCTTCGTTGTGTCGTTCCTTGGGGTTCTTACCGTTGCGGGAAACGAATTGCTGAGGTTTGATCTGAAAACGTTGGCAGGTGTCATTTTGTGCGTGCTTGCCGCCGTTTCCTACGGCTTATTTACCGCACTTAACCGCAGATGGGATTACGACTATCAGATTTCGATGATGCTGTCGTTTTTCTGCACATTTATATTGACTTTGGTCATAAATTTGGTGATAGGTGCACCTGTTGAAGTGGGCATGGTACAGATGCTGGGGCTTGCCTGGAACGGAATTTTCGTTATGGCAACGGCAACCGTCACGTGGGCGCTTGCGTTGAAGTTTGGCGGCACTGCAAAAGTTTCGAATCTTGCCTACATAACTCCGTTTTTGTCGTTGGTATGGACCTTTTGGGTGTTGGGGGAGCCTATCAAGCCGCTGTCGGTTATAGGGCTCGTTCTCATAGTTGTCGGAATATTTATACAGTTAAAAGA
>JAFTLM010000086.1 GCA_017455945.1 Clostridia bacterium
GCGGTTTTAATTTCGTCAAGACTTTTTGTCATTGTGTGAGCGCGCAATGCGGGTTTGCAACGGGAGAACATATATTCAAATGGGGCGTTTTGTGTGATATTTTTGTACAGCTTGCAGGTAAATGACTGGTTGAACACGTCGCCGTAAATGTCGCCGCCGCAGAAGTCACATGCGTTGTTGACTTCCTCACCGCATCCGTTGTTTGAACCGCCCGCGACTATGGAAGCACCGTTGTGATATACTGCAAGGTGGGGGGCAACGCTTTTGGTGTAGTCGGTTACCTTTTGCGCCCACTCGCCCATCCACTCGTAACGCTTCTTTGAAAGAACCGTGTGTGCTTCACTTCCCGTGGGAGGGTTCAAGGGAATATCACCGCCCACCTCGTCTGCCCAACGCTTCTTACAACTGTCGCAATAGCATATGGACGGCGCGGGCCAGAAGGGCATATCGTAAAAAAGCCCGTCGGGGTCGCAATAATCAAGCATTTCGTCTATCTGCGTTTTGGTAAACTCAAAATATTCCTCGTTGTTGGGGCAAAGAAGTCCGTATCGAGCCAACTGCTTTGAGGCAAAAGCAAGTCCGTCGCTGGGGGCGTTGCCGCGCTCACGCCTTGACTGTCCGTTATCGGTAAGCATTCTCCACTCGGGGTGTCTGTCGTGTTCACGGGTGTTGAAAATAAGGCTGTAGTATGCCATAACCTTGATGCCGTTTTCGTGACACAGGTCAATAAGGCGGCGTATCTCATCGGGATTTTTCTCAAAATGCTTGTGCATAACACCGATTTTTGTAGGGAAGTAGCAAAGCCCCACGTGGGATTGAAGATATATCATGGCATAATTTGCCTTGCAACGCTTAAGGTTGTCAATATAAACCTCGGGCGAGAATTCAGACAAATAGATATCCTTGTCGTCCTCTATGTGCATATCTATCAAATGTCTTCTGTAAAGTTCAGAGTACCACATAACAAGCCTCCTGTGTTTTTTATCAGTTTAATTTTAGCACATATTCCGTCCTTTGTAAAGATAAAGGCAGTGTAAATCGGGACATTTTTTTAGCAAATTGGGTTTGAATTAGCGCAATATTTCTATAGACCGCCCGTCATAAAACCCTATACGCTCAAAAGAGAAAACGTCGGTGTCAAACCGACGTTTTCGTATTGCGTTAATTATGTTAGCACCGCACGTCCCACGTGAAAGCCGAAGGCGCAAAGCCCCCGCCGGCGAGGCGGCGAAGCGGGGCGTTCTTAGCCGTTAATCACGTCATCGAATATCATTCCGCACTCTGCGACGAAGGCGTAGGACACTCGCAGACTTTCCCAGTCTACGCAGTCGATGCCCGACTTCATTTTCTTTGCGGCAAGTCTTGATATCTTTTCGTCACCGCAGGTTACCGCAATAAGCGCAGAGAAAAGAGCGTTGCCCAAAATCTCATGCTCCATCCTTCTGTGGGGAACGACTTCCTTTAACCAGTATACGTTCTGACGCATGGCAATGTTTCTGCCATTTGGTACGCTGTTGCCGTAGTCCTCCCACATGGGGTTAAGTCTGCGCCAGTTGATATCAAATCCGTCTTTTTCGTTGTCGTATTTCTTTATATCGTCAATAATTCCAAGGGTGGTTATGCCGTTGTTTCTTGTGCCTTGCTTGTAATAAGCACGGTTTTCCTCATCAAGCTTGGCAAGAATTCCAAGCCCAAAGTGGGCGCAGGTGCATATCCAGTTTTGTTTTGTTCCGAGAATGGCCACAAGGTCGTGGGAATATCCGTGGGACGCTATTTCACGTCTTGAGAAAATCGAGCCCTCGGGGTAGCCCGCCGCCAGCTCCTTGTAATACTCAAGGTCATTTTTGTCACCTGTCAGCTCGTAAATAACACGAGCGCAGAAAAGGTGCTTTGACACGCCTCTCCAGGCGGTAGAATTCTTAAAACTGCAATAGTTGAGACCCTCCACGTCGCAGGGGATATCCCAATCTCTCGCTTTTACGGCAAAAAGAGCGCGCAAGAGGCGGCTTTTGACAGCCTCCCTGTCAAGGCAAAGCTCGCAGTTGTAGTACGAATAAAGCCCAAGCACCCAAGGGGTAAACTGGTCATCTGAGGAAAAGGGATAGTGCGCCTTTCCGTCATCGGCGACACCTCTGGCGATAAAGCCCTCTACGCTTCCCACATCCTGTAAGAGATAGAGACCTTTTATAAGAGTCTTTATTTCTTTAGCTGTTTGTTTATTTTTATCCTTGTTGTATTTTGCTATCAGAGCGTGGACGTACAGTCCTGTAAAGAACGCTCCGTTTTCGACAGGCGTCCACCAGCCAAGGGGATTTGGCATTGCCATTTGGCATTCCTTTGCGGTGGGAATGCAGGTTTTTCCGTCTTGGTCAGCGTAGTCAAGCACGTGACCGTAGGGCATTCTCACAAAACGCCCCCATACCTGTTCGTGTAAAGAATTAATATTCATATTTTTACTTTGCGTATTTAGCGTCGAAATATTTAATAAGCGAGTATACGTTTTTGTTAATATCGGTCATATCGTCGGTAAGGTCTGTGTACTCCTTGTGAGTGTTGGAAACGATACCTTTGTTTGCGTCGATACTCGAAACGTCGGTGGGGTTGCCCGTCGGGTCGTTGTCGGTATACTGGAACCAGTGCCAGCCTATGCAGTTCTTTGCTTCAAGAAGTCTTAAGGTGAAGGACTGGTAGTGGTCGGCTCTGTCCTGCTGGGTCTTTACGAAGAATCCTGCGCCTGAGGTGTTGGCGAGACCGTCCTCGTTTTCCTCTGCCTTGGCGTAGAACTCTGTTACCATAAAGGGAAGGTCGGCGTTGGATGCAAAATCATAAACGTCCTCTGCGTTGGGCTCCCACTGACCGTACCAGTTTACAGTAATGCAATCGAGGTAAAGGGAAGCGAAACGAAGAACCCAGGGTGCGTCCTTAACCACGGTAAGGAATCTTGTTCCCATTATCATATGATTGGGGTCGTACTTTCTTATAGCCGAGCAAACTACGTTGTAGTATCTGTCCCATACGAAGCTTCGGAAGAGCTGTTCAAGCTCCTCTGTGATATCCTCGTTTTGGGGATTGTCCTTGCCTGTCATTTTGGTTACCCAATACCACGTGCAGGCGTAAGAGTAATGGTTGACTTCCTTGGTGGGGGAAATCTTCATGTAGTCGTAAATCATGCCCGTCTGCATGGGAAGCTCGTTATCGGTGGTGTAGCCCAAGAACATAGGGTCGTTTGCGTAGGCGGGGATATTTGCCGCAGCTCTTTCCTCGGCAAAGGTTACAAATCCGGGGTCAAACACGGGCATGGTGTTGTTTTCGGAGAAGGTAGTCGAACCGCCGTTGGAGTTGTTTACTCCGATAGAGGTACCGTAAGCGCCCATAAAGCCGGGGCCGCCCTGCCAAGCAATGCCGTTTTCTACTGTCTTTATCTGGCTTGAGGGGCTTGCGCAGGCGTTAAAGTGGAGGTCGTCCATAAGGTGTCTTGTGGTTGCGATTGCCCACTTGTCAAGATTGCCGTACTTTTCGTAGGCAGCCTCTTTCTGCTTGGGCGAGTTCTGATATGAATATACAACGCCGCTGAGTGCTCTTATGTAGCAGGGGTAACCGAGGGGGTCGATTATCCACCAGCGGTCGCCTATCTTTGTGGAGTAGAAGAAGCCGGTAGCCTCCTGTCTCATTGCGGGGTCAATAATACCGCCGTACTTGTCAAACTTCTGCTCGGCTGTTACGTCAACGTACTTTGACATATCGGTAAGGTCGCCGTAGGTTCTTGTTTTGTACTCTTTCATTGCAGACGTAGGGTTAGCGCCTGTAGAATAGCTGGTTTTGTTGTACTGGCTTGCGTCGGAGACGATAAGCTCAGCCTCGTTCAAGGGTGTTTTGAGCAGGGCGGAATAGCGCTCGTACCACTCGTCAAACATCTGCTTTGCGTAGTCCCAAATAGCCTGGTTTTCGGCTTCGTCGGCAACAAGCTGCTTTACGTAAGCCTGGTTCTTTACGTCTGCATCCTTATAAATAACGAAGTGTGGGTAATCAAGCTCGGTTGACTTTGCGAAGGATATTCTCGTCTCGGTGTCGGTGTTTACAGTCTGAACGACCATAATGGAAACCGTCTTTTTACCGCTGTTTACAAGCTTCAAAAGCGCATCGGTAGCGTCGATTTTCTCTACCGAGGTAGTGATAACGTTTGAAATAATGGGAGTGCTTGAAACCATAGCGGGCTTTGTGTTCCATGTTACAGTCTTTTCGTCCCAATTTTCGTCTATCCAATAGATATCAAAAGTTACGTCCATGCCGTTCTGAAGCGAGTCAAATCTCATGCCGAACTCGGCAAAGCCGATATCCTCGACGCTAAGTCCCGAGATATCGTATTTGAACAGGCCAAGTCGGGTTGTATTGGTGCTTGTAAGGCCGTTTTTGATGATTATCGTGCCGTCGTCAATCTTGCGTTCTTCAAGAATTTTATGCCAGTTTTTATCAGCCCAAGGCCCTCCTCGAACGTAAGCCTTGTCGCTTACAATCAGCGTTTGGATTGCCGAAGCCGACGTGGTGTTTGTAAGTGTGACATCGTCGCTTGATACTATCTCGTCGGCAAGCAAGACGTCACCGTTTATGGTGTCGGTGGGAGCGAGAGCGCATCCGCACTGAAGAAGCATCACAAGTGCGAGTACAAGCACAAGAATTCTTTTTTTCATATTCTTCTCCTTATTAAACAAAAGTTTGTACAATTAATTATATCATAAGAGCACGATACAAGTCAATATCAAAACCTACCGTTTTTATAACGTTTTTATAAAAAATAAGGTCAACATATATCATTTGTATCACAAAGCGCCGGTACAAGTTAAAGATAAAAGCAGTGTAAATCGGGACATTTTTTCAGCAAATGCGTTTAATTTACAATCAAAAATTTTTATTTATCTCTTTACAAACTGCAAAAAATATGCTAAAATAATAAAAAAGGGAGTTTTTCCCTGAATTCAGGAGGTATGTTATGAAAGCTCAAAGACAAAACAAGCTCGTGTCGGCAATACTTACACTTGCACTCGGTATCCTTATTATGTACATGAAGCAAGGCGTTGTAAGTATCGCTATGACAGTTATAGCGATAGCACTTGTGGTTTACGCAGTGCTTGACATTCTCAACAAAAAGCTTACGCTCGCCATCATCAAGGTGCTCGCAGCCGTCGCAATCGGTGTGCTTGGTTGGACGTTGGTGGAAATTGCAATGTACATAATCGGTGCACTTGCCCTTGTTTACGGTGTGCTTCAGCTCATAAGCTTCTTCACTTCGGGCGGATTTAAGAACAGAAATATTCTTGTTGTTATCTTCGCTCTTATCGAGCCCGTGGTAAGCGTTGTTGCCGGTGTTGGTCTTCTTCTCAGCCAGGCATCCACACTCGGATGGATATTCACAGTTGTAGGTATCCTTCTTATCGTTGACGCGGTTCTCGCACTTGTTCAGTGCATCGCTGACAGATAAGTACAACTAAAAACAAATAAAAATCCACCCGTAACGGGTGGATTTTTATTGTGCAGTAAAACATAGTTTGTTTTATGCCGTTATTTTGAAACTCTGTACACCTTTGCTATGGGGGGATCATAGGTGTGCTCGCGGTTCTGTGTCATTGACATTGAAACCTTGCACTTCAGTGCGTTGTAGAGTGCAACCACACCCGAAGGCTCGGAGGTGGTGTCGCCAAGACCTGCGGTAATGGTTACGTCAACTTCGGGGTCGATAAGTGTAGCGAGTGCTACTGCATCGTAGTACATAAGCGCGTCGGTATATTCGGGATTCCAACCGCTGAAACGTCCTACAAGATCGCCGCCGATATCGCAGAACCACGGAACGCCGAATGATGCTCTCGTAACGTCCTTGTCAAATGCCGCCATCGCAACCGACTGGAAGGACGCCTGGCTTCCGCCCTGGACGTAGTAGTCGTCGCCTCGGCTCCACTTGTTAAGGGGAGCAACTGTCTTGCCCTCAAAGATAATCTTGCCGTAGCTCGCGTCACCAATATAGGCTTTAAGGAAGCGTGTGGCAGTGAGGTTTCTTATAAACATATTCTTGAAGTAAACCGTATCGCGGTTGTTGTTTTCGGGCATATAGAAGCCGTAGGACTTGCCGTCCTTATCGGGAACTATGGCGTTCGGATCGTCAAGGTGATAGCTGTGCGCGCAGATGTTGAAGCAGGCAGCTTCGCTTAAGAATGCGGTTCCGGGCTTCTTTGCGTTGCCGTAGCTGACAAATCCGCATCTGAGCGTGAGTTTTTCTTTCTCGGTGGGGTAGGTGAGGTATCCCGTAACAAATCCGCCGTCGCTTTCTATTTCAAGCAAATAGAGCTTGTGAGTGTCGGGACCGTTGTATTCCTTTGGGTCAAGCTCGTCAAAACGGAGAACCTTTATATCGCCCTTGTAGCAATCGGCAACAATACCGTCCCAGAATTCGGCAAGGTCAGCGGGAATCTTTCCTCCTATGGTTATTTCCTCAAGACCTGCTATTGCGCCGCCCTTGAAGGCAAGGTCGGCTTTTTGAGGAGTTGAGGTCGAAAGGTCTATGTAAAGATTGCTGTTGTTTTTGGTCTGTTTTATCTTGTTTTCGTCGCAGATGTAAGCCTTGACGCGAACCGCGCCCGGCTTTGACATCTTTGCTTTGACGGTAAAGTGTCCCTTTGAGCCGTCAACGTAGCCCTCGGTCTTGGGCTGACCGTCCTCACCCTCAACGCTGTAGTAGAAGTAGGGAGCCGAAACTACCTCGTTGTTAGCCAAAAGGTAGATTTCGAAGGACATTTCCTCGCCTACCTTGTAGGAAAGGGCGTCCTTGTCGGTGTAGGCGGAAAAGCATACGGGAGCGTTCGGCTTTGCCTTTAACGCATCGTATATGCTTCTTTCGGCGTCTTTGAGAAGGTCCTCGGCACTGCAAAGATAGGCTCTTGCAGAGTGGAGTGTGGCATCAAAGTGCGCCTTTCCTGTTCCTCCGTCAAAGAATCTTATGCTGGAACCGATAAGCTCCTTGGGAGCGAATTTGTTCGTGCCCACAAGCTCACCGTCAAGATATACCATCAGCTGTGACTCGTTTTCGTCATATATTACACCGAAGGTGTAACGCTTGCCCGCTTCAATTTTTGTGTTTGTACGTGTGCTTGAGTCTTTTATGTAGATATATCCCTCGTCGTCAAGCTTGAAAGCCCAGTCGTAGCGGGTCTCGTTTGGTGTCGTTCTTATCCACGAGATGATAGAGAGAGGGAAGTTGGTTACTCCCTCTGCCTTGTGGGGAAGCGTGTCAAAGGTGATGTCTGCTTCCACCATAATGCTCTTGCCTTTAAGCTGAACGTTGTTATCGTTTACCCTGAGGATTCCGTTTTGGGAGGTGTTCTTGTATCCTTTTCCGGGTACAAGTTCCATGCTGTCAAGCGCGAGAGCGAAGCCTTCAATATCAGCGGCACCCGCGGTGAAATCGTATTCGAAAATTGTTTTTTTCAAAACATCCTCAACCTCTTCCTTGTCGGGGTCAAAGGTGGGGTCGAAGGGAACCTCAAGGGGTTCGTCTGTCACCGTAGGTTCTGTTACTACGGGCTCTGTCACCGTAGGCTCTGTTTCTGAAGGAGATGTTTCGGGAAGCTCGGTTTTATTGGTTTCGGTGTCTTTTGGTTTGCTGTCGGAATCCGATCCGCCACACGCGGCAAAGCACGCGGCAAAGGTTGTCAAAGCCATCATCAGACAAAGCATTTTAATGAATTTTTTCATATTTTTTCTCCTTTACTGATATCCGTTGAAGCCGTATTTCTTTATAAGTGTCGGGTAGTCCTTGTATGCAATGTTCAGGTCAACGTTGCCTTCGACACCGTCGATTCTGCCCGACTGTGTGAACTGCCAGATGCCGTAGGAGGGAGCCTCGGGAAGCTCGTAATCCCAATCTTCAAAATATATCGGCTTTGTACCGGTGCTGGAATCGAGAGGATAACGCGCGTACCAGACATCAAAGTAGGCACACAGCTCTTCGGCATCAAAATAATTGGTAAGCCATTTGAGATTTGAGTAAACACCGGGGAAGTATCCGCTTTCGATAAGCAAGCTGCAGAAGGTGTGGCACATTTCCATACGTCTTTCTGTGGAGAGGTGTGTTTGGAAATTTTCTTCCATATCGAAATATATGGGGTATTCAAAGGTCTTTCCGTCTATTATTTCAAGAAGAATTTCAACCTCTTCCTTGACCTCGCTTACCGTCTCGGCGTAGCTGTAGAAGTAACATCCCACGTCAAGCCCCGCCGCCTTGGCGTTTTTGTAGTGGGTTTCAAACATTCTGTCGGGTTGCTGTCTTACCGAGCCCGCGCGAATTATGACGAAATCGAGCCCTTCTCTTTTCAGCTTTTTGAAGTCTACGTCTTCGTTCCAGTAGGAAACGTCGATGCCGTAGGCAAGAGCACCTTCTCCGTCACCCTCGGCGCCCGAGAAGATATTGCTGTACCAGACGTAGTCGGTGTCGTAGGAGAAGTCGCAGACCTTGCAGGTGTACGAGGTGTATCCCGTGGCACCTATGGAGGGTCTGACCACCGTATATCTGAATTTGTGACCCGTGGGCTCTGTCATATCCGATACGTATGAATATCCGCAGTCGCAGGTGTAGGTTGTGTAGCCCTCATCGGTACAGGTGGGAGCGGTTACTTTTGATACAAGGTGATGTCCGTTGGGAACGGTGAATTTTGTCTTATAGGAATATCCGCAACCGCAGGTGTAGGTTGTGTAGCCGCCTTCCGTGCAGGTTGAGTCCTTTATTGAGGACGTGTACGTGTGGCCCGTGGGAGCCACAAAATCGGAGTCGTATGAATATCCGCACGTCGAGCAGGAGTATGTAACAAAGCCTTGTGCGGTGCAGGTCGGTTTTGTTTCGGTTTTTGTTATGCTGTGACCGAGGGGTTCTTTGTAATTAAAGTTGTATTCGTAGCCGCAGTCCTTGCAGGTCCTCGTGGTGTATCCTTCTAAGGAGCAGGTTGGTGCGACCGTTTTCTCGGTGGTGTCGTAATGCTCGCATTCCTCACTCGCACAGGAGGCAAAGACGAGCAAAGCCGACAGCAGCAAGACAAAAGTGAATATTTTCTTCATGTGTGTCTCCTTTTATTTTTTCTTGGCGAGCGATAGAATGACAACTGCCGAAATTATCGCCGCAAAGCCTATGATATCTTCTTTTGAAAAATTATTTCCAAGCCAAAGTGCCGAGAAAACCGCCGCCGCGACGGGCTCAACACTGCAAGCCACGCTTGCCTTTACAGTTCCGGCGTTTGCGACGCCCATAAGATAGACGGTGTAAGCGAGTACCGTTCCAACAATTATAAGCGCGGCGATAGCCGAGACTCCCGCAAAATCTATGGATACCCGGTAGCTCCAGGGGCGGACTATGAAGAAGAGGAGTATTCCTCCTACCGTCATTCCGCATCCGAGAATGGGAATAGTTCCGTATTTTGGGATTATTTTTGTGGGGAGCATCGTATAAAATACCAGCCCAAGCGCCGACATAAGTCCGTAGACAAGAGCCTTTGGCGTTATCGAAAGACTGCTTAGGTCACCGTGGGTGGCTATAAGAAAGGTTCCGACAACAGCCAGAATCAGGGCGATGAGTTCGGCAGGTTTCGGCAGACGTCTGCCCGCAAAGCAGGTGATGACCATTATCATGACGGGGCCCAGGTATTGAAGCACCGTTGCCGTCCCCGCGTTTGAGTAAGAGATAGCCGTCAAATAGCAGTATTGGCTGACAAGAAGTCCCAAAATGCCGAAAAGAGCCATTTGAAGCAGGTCTTTTTTGTTTTTGAAAAGGGCAAAAAGCTGTGTTCTGTATTTAAAAAAGCTTATCGCCAACAGTATAAAACCGGCTATAAGTATGCGAACAGAGCAGAGCCATGTCGAGTTTGCGGAGGGGTAATTTTTAAAGACAAATTCTCCGCAGGTCCCCGAAAATCCCCAAAAAATTCCGCCCGCTATGGCATAAATTATGCCCAAAAGCGTTTTGTTTTTCATTTATTTTCCCGAAAGCTCTTGTGTTCTCTCGTAGGAGGCTTCGACCGCGTCTATGACGGTCGCCCTGAAGGCACCGTCCTCCAGTGCGGCGACACCCGCGATGGTTGAGCCGCCGGGACTGCATACAGCGTCCTTAAGCTCTCCGGGGTGCTTTCCGCTTTCAAGACAGAGCTTTGCCGCACCCAAAAGCATCTCCGCGGCAAATTTTTGTGCCTTGTCTCTGGGAAGACCGCACTTTACGCCGCCGTCCGCAAGAGCTTCGATGAACATATAGGCGAAAGCAGGACCGCAACCCGAAACCGCGGTTGCCGCGTCAATAAGCTTTTCGTCAAGCCTGTTAAGGCTTCCCGCCTTTGCAAGAGCCGAGCAGAGAAGTTTTTCATCGTATTCGTTTGCAAGCTCGCCGAGCGCGTAAAGTATTACGCCTGCCTCCACCGACGCGGGGGTGTTGGGCATTATTCTTATAATTTTCGTGTTTGGAAAAAGCTCCGAAAGCTGACCGAGGGTGACACCTGCCGCCATACTGACAAGGCAGAGCTTTTCACCTCTCGCTTCAACCGACGTGCGAAGCTCCTCGGCTACCGCGGGGAGTATCTGGGGCTTGACTCCCAAAAACACCATATCGCAGTTTGAGATAACCTCGGTGCTTGTAGCCTGAAGTGCCGAGATTTCTTTTGCCAAAGCCTCGGCTTTTTTGGTGTCCTTGTCGGCCAGAAGAACCTCCGCACCGCTTTTGGCTACCGCCGAAGCAAGCGCGCCGCCCATGTTGCCGGCACCTATAAATCCTATTTTTTTCATATTATGCACCTCGTTTGTAAAGATGGTAATTTGTTATTCTATTTTCTTACCTGACCGTTGCCGGTAATAACATACTTATACGTTGTCAGCTCGGGAAGCCCCATGGGGCCTCTTGCATGGAGCTTCTGGGTGGAGATACCCATTTCACATCCAAACCCGAACTCTCCTCCGTCGGTAAATCTTGTTGATGCGTTGACGTAGACAGCCGCACTGTCAACGCAGGAAGTAAAGATTTCCTGAGCCTTTTCGTCATTGGCAATTATGGCTTCAGAGTGGGAGGTAGAGTGCGCGGCAATGTGCTTTACCGCCTCTTCCACACCGTCAACAACGCCAACAGCTAAAACGTAGTCAAGAAATTCGGTGTCAAAATCATTTTCGCCCGCAGGCACGCCGTCGATAATTTTCTGCGCTTTTTCGTCAAGTCTCAGTTCGACTTTTGAAAGGCGTTCCTTGAGCAAGGGAAGGAATTTTTCCGCAACCGCACTGTCCACAAGGCAGACCTCCGCCGCGTTGCATACCGAAGGACGGCTTGTCTTTGCGTTTTCTATTATGTCAAGTGCCATATCTATGTCGGCGGAACCGTCCACGTATACGTGGCAGATTCCCGTTCCGGTCTGTATGCAAGGAACGGTGGCGTTCTCAATGCAGGCTCTGATAAGCCCCGCACCGCCTCTGGGTATAAGCATATCCACGTAGCCGTTCGCTCTCATAAGCTCTGTGGCACTTGCCCTGGTGGTGTCCTCAATAAGGTTGACCGCGTCTTCCGGAAGCCCCGAAAGAGCAAGAGCACGTCTTATTACCTTGACTATTTCTGCGGATGTGAGGTAAGCCTCTTTTCCGCCTCGGAGAATGCAGACGTTGCCGCTTTTAAGTGCCAACGCCGCCGCGTCGGAGGTTACGTTGGGGCGGCTTTCGTATATTATCGCCACAACGCCCATACTGACGCTTATTTTCTTTACCGTCAGCCCGTTGGGGCGAACGTTTTCGTCAAGCACTCTTCCCAAAGGAGAGGGAAGTGCCGCCACGCCTCTTATGCCGTCAGCCATGCCCAGTATACGCTTTTTGTCAAGCCTGAGCCTGTCTTTCATAACCTCGGATATGCCCTCGGCACGCTCAATGTCCTTGGCGTTTGCCGAAAGTATCGCCTCCACAGCCGAGTTTTCGCAGAGCATATCGGCAATTTTTATAAGTGCGTCGTTTATTTTTGAACCGCAGGCGTTAAGGGCGGGAACAGCCGCCTTTGCCGACTTGAGTATTTCTTGCGTGCTTCTCATTTTTTACCTCTTTGCGTAAAATCTTGTGCCTATCGACTTGCCGTCGGCAATCGAATAAAGCTCCTCGGGGCGTTCTCCGTTGGTGATTATCATATCACAGCCCTTTTCGGTAGCTATCTGAGCCGCGTGGAGCTTTGTAGCCATACCGCCCGTGCCAAGCGCAGAGCCTTTTCCTCCGCCAAGTGCGATTATGTTCTCGTCGATTTCGTATACCTTTTCGATAAGTCTTGCGTCGCAGTCCCTGTGGGGGTCCGCGGTGTAAAGTCCGTCGATGTCGGAAAGCAGAACCAGAAGGTCGGCTTTTACGCTGACCGCCACGATAGCGGCGAGGGTGTCGTTGTCGCCAATCTCTATTTCTTCGGTGGCAACCGTGTCGTTTTCGTTTATAATGGGAAGAACCTGCATTTCAAGCAGTTTTTCCATAGTGTTTTCGAAGTTTGTGTGTCTTTCCGAGCTTCTCAGATCTTCTGCCGTAAGCAATATCTGTGCCACGGTGTGGTTGTATTCGGAAAAGAGCTTGTCATACGTGTACATCAGCTCGCACTGACCCACGGCAGCAGCCGCCTGTTTGCCCGCAGTGTCTTTGGGGCGTTCCTTGAGGTTGAGCTTTCCCACGCCCATACCGATAGCTCCGGAGGAAACGAGTATGACCTCGTGCCCCGCATTTTTCAGGTCTGCGAGGACCTTGCACAAAAGCTCTATTCTTCTTATGTTCAGGCGTCCGCTTGCGTGTGCCAGCGTGGACGTACCTACTTTGACAACAATTTTCATTTTCGCCTCCGAAATTATAAAATACCAATTTAATTATAACATATTATTCTGATTTTGGCAATATATTTTTCCGTATTTCTTGACAAAAGAGGAATAAAGTTGTATACTGGTGGTGCGCGAGGGGTATGTTCGCACTCGCCAAGTCCGGAAAGGTTTTTTGCGGAGCTTTTTTGCAAAAAAGCGACCTCCCGCTTCGCTCACAAGGTTGCTACGCAACCAGTTGTGCCCGCAGGCATTCGGCGTTTCTTTTGGGAGCTTTTCTTTGCGCCTTTTGTGTCAAAGAAAAGCGGAGTTCCGAATTGTGCCTTACAAAACCGCTGTAAGCCTACAGAAATAAAGC
>JAFTLM010000087.1 GCA_017455945.1 Clostridia bacterium
GCTCTGCCAAGCCTTGCAATACCGCCACCGCTGCAATACCCCTCGGCACTTCCTGCCTTGCCGTAGCCTGTGGGGCCGTCATCGGTAAGTCGTATATGACCTATCTCGCCTGCCATTCCGTTTGCTCCGTCAACGAGTCTGCCGTTCAGTATCAGCCCTGCGCCAAGCCCCGTGCCAAAGGTCAAAAAAGCCATATTTTGCGTACCCCTGCCTGCTCCGAATCGCCATTCGGCAAGAGCGCAGGCATTGGCATCGTTTTGAAGATACGCGGGGATTCCGAGTCTGTCACTAACCAGTTTTACTATGGGAATATTATCCCAATCCGGAAGATTGGGCGGTGACATAATCACACCGCGTCCCGAGTCAAGAGGGCCGCCGCAGCTGATGCCGACGGCATCCGCCGTTCCAAAAGATTCGGCAATATCCAGGATTTTTGTAATCGTTTGTTTACATTCTTCGGTTTTGAAGGCAACTTTTTTCAAAATTCCGTTACTATCCCCGAGAACTACGGCGCATTTTGTGCCGCCTATGTCAATTCCAATATACATTTTTAAGCCTTCGCTTCTCTGTCAAAAACATTTGTTTTCAGGTAGTTCATCCATAGCCATTGGTCGTAGTAGCGCTCTATCTCTACCTCGTGCTTGCCAAATTCTCTGCGGAATTTGTGATACAGCTCCTCCGCTTTTCCGTTATTTCCAACGCATTTTTCCATTATAGCATCGCAAAGGAGTATACAGAACTCCGCGTGGTATTTAAGGAGCAGGCGCGACACCGTCTCTACCCTTATATCCGAGAGATAATTCTCTTCTAAACAGTTTTTCATGTCGAGGCACATCGTCTTTACTTCCTTGAAATTCTCAAGGAGCTCGGGGGCATAGGGGGCCTTTGGTCTTGCGCCGTGAAGATAGGTGTACGGGATAAGCTCGGCAATTTTTTCAAGGTAGGAGTATATCCTCTTCCATTCCTTGCCGTAAATATGCGAGTAATAATCCTCCGCAATAGCTTCAAATGGTGTGGAGTTATCAAAGAGGCATCTTGCGTAGGTGTAGAATGCGAAGCCGTTCGGGAAGAATGAACGCTGTGAGCCGTCCTCAATGATTCCGTTGATGTCAAAGCTCTTGTATGCGAGAATATCCTCGTACACTCTCTTCGCCAGCACTATTCCCGAGAGGTCAAAGCACTGCGGCCGCCAGAAGTGGTATTCGTAGGACATATTTGCCCCCTTCCACATCTTTTTCCACTCCTCAAAGAGCACAAGGTACTCTTCAAGGTTTCTCGGGCGCTGAATTTTGTTACGCACATACTCGGTGGGCTTTGAAGTGAGCCCGCCCTCGGGGAGAGTCTCGGTATAGCTTCTTGAAATGGGTGCTAGGAGCATTGTAAATCTGTCGGGATTTTTAAGAGTTTCAGCCTTCGGCGCCCAGGCGGTGTCCTGATAAGCAATAAACACGAGTCTTGTGTCAAGACCGCGGCGCGCAAGCTCCTCGTCGGTGTCATTCATTACCATCATATACCAATCTGACGCGGTTTTTTGACGACAGGCTTCACACTCGCAATGATTGTTGAAGTCATCGGCAAGCCAAAGGTGCAGATAGTCGGAATTTGAGTGCTTTTCGGCATAGTCGGCAACGTAGTTTGCGTATTTTTTGCGTGCTTTGGGATTGGACATACAGAAGTTGGTGTTAAGGGGCTGCCCCTTCCACATTCCGCGCTTTCCGCCTATCTCGGCAAGATACTGTCTGTTCTCATCGTCAACCTCATCGGGAATAGAATCCCAGCATGCAGCCGTGTTTATGCCAAAGGGGGCGGCTGTCCAGCCGTGTCCTATATCGTGGAACTGGAGTCCGCGCCTTGCAATCTCGGTCTCGCACATTCTCTTCCACTGGAGAATCTGGTCATCCGTTATCATCTCAAAGGGGCGGTTTTCCTCGTTGTGCTCATGCTCGTAGTAACGCTTATAGTAAACTCTCGGCAGGAAGAACTCAACCATAAATACGTTCATTCCGACCTTCGGCGTAAATTCGATTACTTCAAGCATATTAGCTTGATATTCCGCGCCCTCGTTACACTGTCCTCTGTAACGGCAGGAAGGCTTATGGCGGTATTTAACCGGCTCGATATCCTTCATGGGAATATACTCACCGTCAACACCGGGATAGAGCCAACGGCAACCGTTTTGTCTTAAATATTCATAAACCGCAAGCAGCACCGAACGGGGATTGTCACCCGCGATAATGCCGCCCATCCGGGTGCAGTCAATATAAATAATATCGTCAAGCTCCGCGTCCTCTGCATCTGATACGTCAAGACCGAAGTCCTGCATGAGTCCGAGGCGGAAGCCCTCTTTTCCTTCACCATAGCCTATTTTAACGTCGCCCGCCTCGCTCATCATCATGCGAAGATACTTTTTCAGCTCATCGGCGGCAAAGTCAACTACCGGATTCTGTGTAATTTTATTAATGTAAAGCATATCTTTCCTTTTTTGTTTTACCCCTCGGTACAAGCTGTGCCGAGGGGCATATCTTTCATCTTAAACTGCTTGCCAATATGTTTTTGTAAACTGAAAATTACTTTTTAATCTGCCTCATAGATACGTCGTCGTAGAATATAGAAGCACCTATACCTGTGTCGGTCGTGTGCTTGAATATGCAAACGTCCTTGATAGCGGTGTCACCCACAAAGTTCGTGCTGGAGAACTTTAGCACATCGTCTACGTAGGTATTGATGGTGACACTGTTCTCATCAATGTAGGTGTATTCAATTCTCAAGTTGAACCAAGTGTTCTTGGCCGCAATAACAAGCTGTTCATTGCTTGTGCCGTCATTGAACTGCATTCCCGCATCACCGTGTCTGAGAGTAAATTTGTAAGCCACGTTACCTTCTGCATCGGTGAATGTAAAGTTCTGGAAGTATGTGGTGGAGGGACCGTTGTGCTGGAGCTGGATCATAGTATCAAAGACAACGGTGTTGTAATCATCCTCTGCCATAACGGTGGGAGTGAAGGTGATAGAGTCAGCACCGTCGGAGTAAGTTCTGAGATAAGCTGCCTTTCTGCCGTGCTGAGTGGTGACAAACATGGCGGAATCTGTGCTGTTAAGCTCGTAAGACATAGGAATCTTATCGTTTTCAAAATCGATAACACCGCTGCCGTAAGAGGGAGAAATAACCGCGTGGTCGTTAAGCTCGAAGCTCGCGGTGGTGTAAAGTGCAGAGCCTGCTGCCCAACCCACAAGCGCCTGACCCTCGGGAGCTTCGGCGGTATGATTTACGGTAACCGTTGTACCCTTCTCAAAAATGCCGGCAGTATATCCGTCGGAAAGAGTGCCGCCCGTAACGCTTACGTATCTGTAATCGGTAACGAGTGTTTCGAGTGCTTCACCCTCTGCCTTCTTATCGTTTACAAGAACGGTCTGTGCCGATGCGCCCATAGCAAGCACGTTTTCATAGAATACCTTCTTGTTATATTCCTTGGTGCCTGACTCTGCATTTACAACACCGTTTGCATAAAGACGCTCGTAGAGGTACTCGCCAATGCTGTATCTCTTAACGTCGCTCGTAGCATCGCCCGAGCTTGCGGTTGCGTAATACTGTTTAGTAAATTCCGTAGCGCTTACACCGGGAGTGATAAAGACGTATGCCGCCTTATCCTTTACGGTCTGCTGATTTTCTGCCGTTGCATCAACGGTCTTCGACCAGGTTGCGTCACCGCCTGTTACGGTGAGGGTAACGGTATCTCCCGTTACGGTAGAAGCATCAACCGCGTACATGAGCGAAAACTTTTCGCCGTATTCAACGTTCTGGCTGTATATTTCAGGCTTGGTTACCTCAGTCTCCTCTGCCGAGACTGCAAATGCTATAGCGGAGAGAGCCGCAAGAGCTGCCGCCATAGCGATGATTTTTACTATCGTTTTGTTTTTCATTTTTCTTTCCTTTCGTTATTATGTTTTTTCTGATTGTATTTGTGCATTACGTCCATCCATCGTCGTCCCACGAGCCCTTTGAAAGCTGACCCGACGTTGATATAACATCTCGTAAATCAAAATCGATGACTTTAAGCTGTGGCGCCTGATATGGACTTTTTTCGTCCTTTTTCCTCACGTTAGCACCCCTTTCTTTGTGTTTTTTACAGTATTTGATAATAACAGTTTACATTTTTGCCGCTTTTAAGAATTTTTCGAAGGCATCGGGAGAGTATAGCGGAATATAAAAATCTTCTAACCCCAGCACTGCAAATATTCGTTTCACAGTTCCGTTTGAGCAGATGTTTGAGCCGTTGACGTCGCTCTCCTTTATACCCTTTATGGCTACGGGCATTCCTTGGCTGTGGTCTGCCGTGCCGTAGGTGTAGGACGAGAATGCGCCGTCGGGCTTCTTGAACGTCAGCGCTTTTTCTTTCGTCGCCTTTATTGCCGCAGTGCAGTTTTTAAGAAAAGAGAGAGAAATTTTGTCCGCTTTTTTCTTTCCCTCTTCCCCGCCGCACCTTCTCAGGCTCTCGAGAATGTTGAGAAGCGAATACCAAACGTTATATTGGTAGCACACGGTCTCGGCTGCCTCATCGGTGGTCGCACATTCTATAACCGAGATTGCCGCCTTTTCGGCATTTGGGATAGGACGGCAGCACTCCATGTAAATAGCGCCCGTTTTTAAGTAGGCATTTATCGCGCCGTATCCCGTTTTATTGCCCCAGAGTCCCGTCTGTGCGTTTTGCTTTGACGTGATGTAGTCAATGGCAACGTCGGCAAGTCCCGCCGCCTTAATCAGCTTTGCCTCCGCGGCAATCATATTACCTGCAAAGTAAGCGTTATTTTCCCAATCAAGACTGTCAAGGTGGGAAAGAAGCGCCTCCTTTGATAAAAGGTAATCGGGTAAAGAGAGGTTGCCGTCACCATCTGCGCTGTTCAGCCTCTCATATGCCGTAGGATACGGGAGCGAGAAGTTAAGCCTCTTGGTCATTCCCTCCGCCCACATCATATCCCTGCCGCGTCTTGAGCGCCAGATTTTATCAGCGTTTTCGTCCTTTCCGAAGCCGTCCTGCATCAGCATACGCCACTGTGGGTGATAGATAAATCCGCTCTCCTTGTCCTGAAGCGAGCAAACAAAGCGTATAAGCGACTCTCTCATCTCACATGGCAGCTCGTCAAAGCTGTCTATCGCCCCGGAATCTATCAGCATGCTGAGTGCCTGAAAGCTCGATTCTACGTCGGGAAGTAAATCAAACGTTCCCGCGGGTGTGGTTACTGTGTCGTTTTCCTTTGATGAGGTGGCAAAATGGAAGCCGCCTATCTCTTTGTTATAGAGGTTTCCGAGCCATACGAGCGCTCTGTCCTCAAATATTGAATAGTAGTCACGGAGGGCTGCCGTAACAGCCTCTCCGTCAGCACCGCGTCTGTCAATCTCGTTTTTCAGAGCGAGCCATTTTTCTTCATAACAGTTGTTCATAATCTTTAGTTTTCTTCCGTGGTCGTGTAAAGAGCCAAATTGTCTATATAGAGCTTGGAGGCTATTCCCTTGTCGGGAGCAATAACAACTCCGCCTATTGCTTCTGCGCTTACGGAAAGCGTGCTTTCGTATTGCAGTGTGTCACCAACGTAAACCTTTACGAAATCGCCCTCTTGCGAGTGGTGATACTCGAGCCTGAAGCTGAACCATACCCACCGCTGTGCAATCGTTGCGCCTTCCTGTCCCGCAGCTTGCATATAAACTCCCGCGCTGGCGTGACGGAGGGTGAATTTATACACCTCGTTTCCGTCCTTATCAACGAGAGTTATATTTTCGTTATAGGACGATGACGTACCGACGTGATATAGGAGTAAATCCGCTTCAAAGACAGTTACGGTGTAGCCCTCCGCCGTCTGTGCGGTGTGGTTTATCTTTATACTGTCCGTGCTGCCGTTTGCGGTGGTAAGCACCATCGCCTTGTGGTCCTTATATTCTTCAACGGTAAGAGTACCGCTTTGAAGCGAGGGAGTCACCTTGGAGGATATGGCACCGTTTTCAAAGCCCAGAACAGGACCCGTCTCTTCCTCGACCTCTTCCTTCTCTTCTATTACGACAGTCTTTTGTGAAAGGCTCATATTGTCAAGCTTCACCGTTGCATTGAGTCCTTCGTCGGCTGTAAAGCTTACTAAGGCGACATCAGAGCGTGAAATTACGTTTTCGCTTTCATATTTAAGAGCGCCGTTAACGTACGTTAAGACCTTCGCTCCCGTATCGGTAAGAACGTATTCGACGCGAAGAGTGAACCAAGAGTCCCTTGCGGCAATTACCTTGGTCGTGCCGCTGACGGTTGCAACGTCCCACATCTGCATTCCCGCATCGCCTATGCGGAGAATGAACTTATACACCGCATTGCCGTCGGCATCTGCCAAGGTTACGGTAAATGCGTAGGAGGATGAGCCGCCGTCGTGCTGAACGTAAAGGTCGCTTTCAAAGACTGCGGCATTGTATTCCTCTGCCGTTTCGGTGAGCGAAAGCTTTATCTCGTCCTTGTTCCCCTTTACAGTCTTCAAGGTCATGACCTTTTTGTTGGTTTCCGAGCGAACAAGCTCTTCAATAGACAGAGAGGAGCTGTTACTTGCAAGGCTCATAGTGAGAGCGTTCGGGAAATTGCCGTTCTCGCTTGACTCAAAGGTAAGCACGTTTGCTCCGTCCTCGCCGTTCGAAAGTCCCTCTGTGTCGGGGTTGATTGGTCCTGCCGGCTCTTCTGGTTTCACGGGATTTTCAGGCTCCTCAGGAGTATTAACCTCTGTAAGCTCGCAAAGGGTCATATCGTCAAGGAAGAGCGTTGCGTTAAGTCCCTCGTCCGCGGTGAAGGTCACCGCAGAGATTGAATCTGCCACGCCACCTATAATATTCGTGCTATCATAGACCGAAGCTCCGTTTACGTAGGTTATTACTCTGCCGGTGGTATGGTAATATTCAACTCTTAGAGTGAACCACGCGTCTCTCGGCGCTATTACCTTTGTCTCGCCGTTCGAGCTTGCAACGTCCCACATCTGCATTCCCGCGTCTCCAATACGGAATACAAACTTGTATGCGTCAGCTCCGTCCGCGTTTTTCATAGAAACGTTAAATGCATAAGACGTAGAGCCGCCGTCGTGACGGACGTAAATTTCGGTTTCAAAGGCTGTGTAAAGAGCGTTTTCCTTTTCTTCCGTAAGTGCCAAAGTAAACGCGTCCTTCTTGCCCTTTACGGTAATAAATTCAAGAATCTTTGTGTAGGCAGAGCCTCTGAGAGTCTCCTTTACGGAATAGGTTGTGAAATCGGTGATGGAAAGCGATTGATGAAGCGAGCCAACGCCGCTTGATTCAAAGTTTGCAAAAACGCCGCCGCTCTCGGCATTTTCTGCCGAAAATTCGGGACTTTCGCAAAGTGCCGCATACCCCTCGTAAATAATATTATCAAGCGTTATCAGCTCACCCAATATAGCAGCCTTTACGGGAAGTGTTGACGTGGTTTGCGCGGAGTAAACGAGTCCGCTTATCATTACACACTCACCGTCAATGTAAAGATTTACTTGGTTTGCTCCTCTGAAATATTCAAAGGTAAGCTTATGTGCCTTTTCTGCCGTGAAGGTCGCGATTGCTCCGTAGGTAACGTTCTTTGTCATCTCGTGGACGGTCGCTGTTTTATCCTTAACCTTAATAACGTATGAAAGAACACACTCGCCGCTCTCGTTTTCAAGACGGATATAAGTCTCACCGTCCGAGGTAGGTAAAGTAAGGTCGAATGACAGAAGAAGCGCGTTTATGGCGACAGACCTTTGATTGAGCGTAATCTTCGCCGAGCCGCCCTCGTTAAGCTTAAGCGCGCCGCCGCTTATCTGTCCCGCGGTTATTGTAACACCCTCGCCCGCACCGTTTGTGAAACCGTGAGTGATTCTGTCAACCTTAGGTGTTGTGGCTTCCTTAAAGTCGAGCTTTTCTCTGTCAAATTTAACGTTATCAAGCGCAAGAGAAATTGCTCCTGACGAGAGGTCGCGTATATCAAGTCTGCCAATTTCATAGGTGTCAGCACCCTCACATACCGCATCAGCAAAAGCAACGAGATCGCCTCCGATATAAATAAGCGCCGCCTTTGCATCGGTATAGTATTCTACCTTGAACTTAACAGTTTCACCGATAGGAATTTTCACTCCGTCGATTACAGCACCCTCTATGCTGTCGGGGTAAGAACGTGCCGTAAGGTATGTTTGCTCTCCCGATTTCACCGCGCAAAGAAGCAGCTTAAGAACAGAGGTTTTCGTATAATCTTGGCTCAAAAACTCAAGGGCGACGCTTGCTCCGTCCTCTGCGCTCTTCAAGGTAAGATCGGCTTCAAGTACGTCGCAGTTTGCGCCCAACTCTCTGATGAAGTGAGGAAGAGTAACGCTAAAACCTTCGCCAACTCCTCCCGAAAGATGAAGCTCTCTGTCAGTTATGAATACGTCACCGTCACCCTCGGAGGCCTGAATACCGTTGGGATAGTCCTTCTCGCTCTTTGCATCCTCGAAATCGAAGATATGCTCTTCAAGAGTGGGTCTGTCAACCGTATATATTGGCTGGTTTAAGGGGTTGGTTTCAATTTCGTATACGTCGTTTCGCTTATATACCGACATATTATCGAAGAGCATGGATACGTTATAGTTCGAGAACGCCGTAATACGAACGAATGTGAATACCGTGGCAGGATTTCCCTCGCCCTTTGTGAGTTTCGTGCCTGAATGGTCGTAATAATTGTTGCTTACCGCAATTAGCTTTCCGTTAACGTAGGTCTTTGCTCTGACGGTATCGTGGTCGCCGACGTAATATTCAACGCGCAGCTTAAACCACTCGTCAAGCCCTACGGAATAGCCAAATTCAACGTCTTTTTTTACGCTTGATGCCGAAGAGGTGTCGAAAATCCAAACTCTGTTGCCGACTATTCGGAACGCCAGCATATAGCAGTCGCCCATAACCATCTGTATGCAATATCCGGGCGAGTGGCCCGACTCGACGCACATCTCGGTTTCAAAGATATAGCTGTTTGTGGAAAGAGGATTTGTGCAGTCTATCTGGATTCTGTCACCGCCGTTACCGGGTGAATCAAATCTTAAAACCCTTCCCCTGCCATCATCTCGCTCATCGGGAATTACCGTGATAGATCCGCTTGAATAGCTGTAATCGTAAAAGACCTCGTCGGGTGTCTGACCGACGCTGTAATCATCAAACACAAGAGTGGGGTCGTCCTCTACCTCGTCCTTTACTATTTCACCGATACCGTTAAGCGTATTCAAGAATCTGTACCAATCCGCCTTTCCGTAAAGGGAGGGTACGTATTCCGATATTCCCAATACCTGATACACGTATCCCGCCGTACTTACGGCACAGATAAGAGTTGCGTTTACGTCGCCCTCGTTGGTGTTGGGAACGGCTACCGGCATACCCATGCTTCCGTGAGTGGTTTTTTCCTGATAATAAGAGAAGGAGCCGTCAGTCTTCATAAATTTGGCAACCTTATCTCTGGTTATCTTGATTGCGTTGGGAGCGTCCGAAAGGAGTCTCGCTCTTATTTCTCCTATGGTCTTTTCGGTCTCGGCTTTGTTCTCCGAGAACATCTGCATATTTGTGAAGATATTAAGCACAGAGAACCATGTGTTATAGGTGTAGCATACGGTGAGTGGGTCCTCGTTTGTATAAATGCCTTGGATTGCAGATTCTATCGCCTCCAGCGGATGCGGAAATTCTATTCCCACCTCATTGTAAAGCGCGCTTATTTTAAGAAGTCCGTTTACTCCGTCGTATATAGAATATTTAGGGTCGTCAGGACTTACGTAATACCAAAGTCCGTTATTCGTATTTTGACTGTCGTTCAGCCATTTTTCAAGAGTTGCCTTGATTGAGAAGGAAGAGCCGGATGCCACGAGCTGTTTTTCTCTGTTGGCTATCTCCTTCGCCTGAGATGCTATCTCGTTTCCTACGTAATAGGAGTCGTGCTTAATGTCAAACGTGCTGAGATAACCGAGGAAGCTGCTCTCGTCCTTCATATGCGCGGGATAGTTTGAAGAGGTCTTTATAATCTTCGACACCGCGGATACTTCCGATTCCGAAAGCTTTGTCGGAAGTCTTGTGAGCGATACGGGTGTGCCGTCAGGATTTACCTTGGTGCCGTCTATCAGCTCAAAATCGCCCTCCGTGCCGTTTGGAGTTGTGTAAGTAGGAGAAGCGCCGCACCACATGAGCAAATTTTCAGCTCTCCAGAGGTCGCGTCCTCGGCGTGCAAATCTCGAGTCGGTAAGCTCCTTTCCCCATTGGGGATGATAGAAATAGCCGTTTGTGTCCTGCATGGGCTTTACCCAATTGACTATTTTCTCCTTCATCCACGCGGGAAGATTTGCGGGTGAAGAGCCTATGGCGGAAAGCGCACCGCTTGATGAAAGCAGATTAAGCGCCTGCTCGGTGCTCTCTATGTCGGGCGCGTAGCCTATGGTATTTCTACCCGAGTTTGAATAGTAAAATCCGCC
>JAFTLM010000088.1 GCA_017455945.1 Clostridia bacterium
AAAATTATCGAGTATCTTCCCATGACAGCGCACACGGCAAACGAGGCTTCTTGCGGTGTAGATGCGGTGTGCTCAGTTTGCGGAAAGGTGGTTGTTGAAAAATACGATCACGTAATCAAATATATCACTGTGACCCCTCTTACCTGTACGGTTGACGGCGTGGAGAAGGCTTTGTGCGAGAGATGCGGCTATACCGATGAGATAGTTACAAAAGCGAGCCACAGTCTTGGTGAATTGGTATTGACGGCAGGCAAAGTAAACTCGAAATGTTCAAAATGCGGCGAGACGGTTGCCGATATTCCGTATACGAATTACCACGATGAGGGCAGTAGCGGTGTTACCTACAGCGGTGGCAAGTTCACACTTGACAGCACCGTGAAATATAATATTCCGCAACAGCTTATAGGCGTAAAAGCCCCCTATCAGGTGGGATTCACCTTTACTCTTACGGGAATAGTCAATTCTAATAACTTGGTAAACAACAATAACGGAAGAAATATTTTCCAATATCTCTATAGCAATAAATACAATTCACTCGTCCGTATCTTCCCCGCATCCGACGGTAAGGGGAGATATCTTACCGACGTTGTGGAGATGGGAACGCTTGATGAAATAAATGTTTCCTCTACGAAGTTTATAAAAATGAAGGTAGGCGAGAGCGTTAAGGTGTCCATTTGCGTAGACCCTGCCGACAACTCTGCGGACATTTACTTTAACGGCGAGTTTATGATGACGCGAGAGGGCGACACGGATGGATTTATTCCTGGTTCGTCACAGTTTTCCTTCGGATACGGTAAGAGCGACGCTTTTACCGGTACGGTATCAGATATAAGCATAATTCAAGTGAAGAGCGAATAATAGGGAGAGATTTATGTATAAAACAAAGTTGTGCTTGGGTATAGACGGAAGCTTTGAGCTTGCTCCCTGCGACCAAATACGGTTGTTTCAAAGTTCGGGCTTCGACGGCTTTTTTACAGGGTGGAGTGATGATGTAAAGAAATATCGCATACTTGCAGATAACATAGGAATGACCTATCAATCTATCCACGCTCCGTTCGGAAAAGCTGCAAAAATGTGGACGCGTTCGGATGAGGCACGTGCCGCAGTCGATGAGTTGCTCCTTTGTGTAAGGGCTTGCAGTGAGTTGGACGTGCCCATTCTTGTGGTGCATCCGTACATAGGCTTTGAAGCTATATCCAATCCAACAAAGGAAGGTATAAGCAATTTTCGCCGAGTGGTGGAGGACGCAAGCAGGAGAGGCGTAACGATAGCTTTTGAAAACGTGGAAGGAGAGGAATATCTCGCCGCGCTGATGGGCGCGTTTGCAGAGTACGGAAACGTAGGCTTTTGTTGGGACTCAGGGCACGAGCTTTGCTACAACAGAGGAAAAGATATGCTTGCTCTTTACGGCGATAGGCTTGTGGCTACTCATTTGAACGATAACCTTGGGGTAAGCAATTTTGACGGAAAAATAACCTTTACCGATGATCTGCATTTGCTTCCGTTTGACGGCGTTCACGACTGGGTCAATATTGCGAAACGCTTGAACAAATGCGGTTATTGTGATATTCTCACCTTTGAGCTGACAAGGAAAAGTAAGCCAAACAGACCCGAAAATCATAAATACCAAAAGATGAGCATAGAGGAATATATCGCCGAGGTTTACGCAAGAGCCTGCAGATTAGCGTATATGAAGCAATGCACCTACAACTTGTTTTGATGAATATACCGAAAGGATAATATTATGAAGATTATACAAAAGAAAAGGTTTATAGCACTTTTGTTGGCGGCTGTGCTGATACTTTCTCTTGCCGCGTGCGGAAGAAAGAAGCAGGACGATACTACGCCGCCTGTTATAACTCCCCCGTCTCCGATGGAGACCGATCCTCCGGTTACCGAGCCCGTAGAAACAGAACCACTTGAAACAGAGCCTGTGGAAACAGAGCCGACTGTAACCGAAACCGCAGAGCCCGAAACTACAGATACCGAGCCTGTTGAAACAGAGCCTGCCGAGACCGAGCCTGTGTGTGAGCATAAGTTTTACAATAATCCCAAACACCAAATACCTACTTGTCAGGCAGAGGGATACTCGGAATATACGTGTAAACTTTGCGGTGAAAAGGTAAAGCAGGATATAAAACCCATGGTTGACCATCTTTACGTGCATAGCTTTATCGAGTACGCATCCTGTACGTCCCCGGGCTTGGAGGCAATGGTTTGTACTTATTGCGGAGAAACCGATAAAGAAGCTTATTTGGATGATTCAGTCGTTTACAAAGGAATCATATCGTTTGATGAGTCTATTACGGTAGACGGTGTCACAAAAAATATTTTGGCTGAAGAAGACTTTTATAACAAAGTATTTCTTCCCGAAGAAAATGAGATGTTTTGGGTAAACTTCAATGTCAAGCCAATAGATTTGTCCGATTTTACATCGGCTGAAGGAGGCTCGACTCTGCTTAAGTTCCAAATAGGTAAAAACGTTCACCGAATTATGCTCCGTGCCTTCAAAGTGGACGACAAGACAGTAAAGCTTGCCTGTCAGAATAACGAAGGTAAAAACACTGAGCTTTCGGGTGTTACTCTCACCGAGGGAGAAACATACAATTTTGTTATAGAATACGAAACAGAGTCTCAGAAGTACAATATTTACGTTAACGATGAAATGGTAGGTCGCAATTCGATCCGCCTCGACTATGGTGCGTCGGAACAGTATCAGCTTTATGTTGGCAGCTCGGGCGAATGGGAGTTTTCTGATTTTGAGTTATTTAATTCTTCACATTCCTTTGAGCCTGTGTACAGAGAATACCAAGTTGTTGAAGCCTATGGTCATGCCTATGTTACAAAATTCTCCGATGCTATTACTTTTACTCATCATCAAGTTGAGGTGAATGAGTGTGAGAGATGAGGAGAGATATTTGAAGCGAAAGGTGTAAAAGGCGCCGAACATAAATTCGTGCTTATGGAAAGAATTGCGGACCAAGAGACGGATATGAACTTTAAAATATACGGATATGAGGTCTATAAGTGCGATTGCGGTTACGTTCTCACCGTGTCTGCAAACCACAAAGACGGACATTTCTACGAAGTTGATATATACACCGGAAAGAATAAGTGCAGATGTGGCAGCGTTCTTGTCGGAGAGATGAGCGATGCTTATAACGGCAACGCAAACGCAGGTGTGCTTATAAGCGGAAAGGGGGAGACAAATGAATAACAGATTTTTCTCAAAAAAGCTTTTGGTAGTTCTTTTTGCCATTTTTATGTTAGTAAGTACGCTCCCCGTATTCGGAGAGTCCGCGGAAACCTCTTGTGATGAGCATACTTTCGGTTACAATTCCGATATAATCGCGGAAGTTACCGCAGATGACGTTGACTATAAGTGCAAGACCTGTTCTGCGGTCGTAAAAAGCGTTAAGCTTGATAAGGGCGGAATAGTAGAACATAGTGGAACTTTGGTGCTTAACGCTAAATCCAAAGATCTTATAGAAGGCAAGGCTTTTTACGCCGACGTACTCAGACCCGCAGATGGCGGAAGTATATGGATGACCTTTGACGTAAAGCCTACAGACCTTTCGGGGTTCAGCACCTCAACTAACGGTTCGACCCTGCTTAAGTTTCAAGTAGGAAGTAATACTCACCGTATAATGCTCAGAGCGTATAAAGTGGATGATAAAACCGTTAGAATATCCTGCCAGAATAGTGCGGGAAAAGAGGTTCTTCTCTCGGGTTCGCCGCAGCTTATTACGGGAAATACTTACAAATTTGTGATAGAGTACAATCTCGATACAAAGTATTATTACATCTACCTTAACGGAAGCTATGTTGGGGGAAGTGGATTCCAGGTGGCATATAATGCTACCGATGCTTACAAACTTTATTTTGGAGGCTCGGGAAATTGGGATCTTACTAATTTCAAGATATTTAATCCCACCTACGTTCACGGTGACCACACCTTTGATTATAATGAATACATAAACGCAGAGCTTACCGAAAATGGTGTGGATTTTAGGTGTAGCATTGATAATGCACTGACAAGAACTGTAGATATAGGCAGAGGAAAGCCTATCGTTATAGATAAGATTACGGGAACAAGTGTAAACCTTGTAAGCAACAGTGAGGATTTCTATAACAGCGTGATTGCGCCGGCTGACGGCGGAAGCTTCTTTATGACTTTTGACGTAAAGCCTACCGACCTGTCGGGATTCAGCTCCGATGCGGGCGGAAAAACTCTGCTTAAGTTCCAGAGCGGAGATCATCACCGCATAATGCTCAGAGCATACAGGGTGAACGATAAGACGGTCAGAATATCCTGTCAGAACAGTGCGGGAAAAGAAGTTCTTCTCGCGGGTTCACCTCAGCTCGTTACGGATACTACGTATAAATTTATCATAGAATACGACCCTGATACAATGAATTACTACATCTACATCGATGGCAAGTACGTTGGAGGAAGTAACTATAAAATAGATTACGGAGCATCTGTGACATATAAAGTGCAGGTGGCTGACTCGGGCAAATGGGAGTTTACCAACGTTAAATTCTTTAATCCCACTCACGTTCACGATAAGCCCATAGTCGATACTGTGATAGAG
>JAFTLM010000089.1 GCA_017455945.1 Clostridia bacterium
CGAGTGCTTGTCGCAGGACAGAAACAGTCATTGCGGCATTGAAACAATGGTAAAGGACAACACCGTGGTTCTTGGCGGTGAAATTACTACAAACGCAACTGTCGATTATGTTGAAATTGTCCGTAGAGTTGCCGCCAAGCTCGGCTACATCGTGGATTCGGTTATCAATCTTATCGGCAAACAGTCGAATGAAATCAATGAGGCGGTCACCTCCGATACTAAAATCGGTGCGGGAGACCAAGGCATTATGTTCGGCTATGCGACAAATGAGACCGAGAGCAAATTGCCCTTCGGCTTCGACCTCGCAAATAAAATCATAGCGGCTATTGAAAACGATATCGCCACTAACGCAAACAGCCACTTCAAGGGTGATGCGAAAACGCAGGTGACGGTTGACCTTGATGCGGAGCCCACCTTGGATTCCGTTAAAAGCATTGTTGTTTCGGTATGCCATAAGGATATGTCCGCACTCGTTGACGTAAAGGCAGCGGTTACGGCTCTTATTCAAAAAATCTTCGGAGACCACGCGCTTCCCGAGCTTATCATCAATCCTTCGGGTTCTTGGACACTTGGCGGTCCCACGGCAGACTGTGGTCTTACGGGCAGAAAAATCGTGTGCGACCAGTACGGCGGATATTGTGCCGTAGGCGGTGGCGCATTCAGTGGCAAAGACCCCACAAAGGTTGACCGCAGTGCTTCTTATATGGCACGCCACCTTGCTTGCAAGATGCTTGACCTTCACGACCTTAAGTGGTGCGAGATTCAGCTTGGCTACGCCATTGGCATCGCAGAACCCGTTTCTGTTGTCGTAAAGAACGATAAAGGACTCGACCTTGCTGATGAAATCCGTTCCACCTACGATTTAACACCTCTCGGCATTATCGAAAAGCTCAACCTCTACGACCGCAACTATGAAACCTTGGCGGAAGGTTGCCATTATCGGGAGGCAATCATATGAGCAAAACGACAACCGATATGCAGCTTGTCAGCATTGATAAGCTCATCCCATACGTAAACAACGCAAGAACCCACTCCAAGGAGCAAATCAACAAGCTCCGTTCAAGCCTTCGTGAGTTCGGTTTTATCAATCCCGTTATTATTGGGCGCGACTACGGTATTATCGCGGGACACGGCCGTGTAATGGCGGCAAGAGAGGAAGGCATCAACGAGGTGCCTTGCGTATTTGTTGACCATCTTACCGAGGCGCAAAAGAAAGCCTACATAATTGCGGATAACCGCATGGCACTTGACGCAGGGTGGGATGAAGAAATCTTGAGAGTGGAGATTGAGGCATTGCAAGCAGAGGCTTTTGATATCTCCCTCACGGGTTTCGGAGAGGACGAAATCTCTGACCTTTTCGGCAGTGATAAAACCGATGTGGAGGATGACGATTACGACCTTACCGCAGCCCTTGAAAAAGCCGCCTTCGTGGAAAAAGGTGACGTGTGGGTTGTTGGCAGACACAGGCTTGTTTGCGGCGATGCTACAAGCGAAGATGATGTTGCCACCCTTATGGACGGCAAACGAGCTAACCTTATAGTGACAGACCCTCCCTACGGCGTATCCTTTAAAAGCACAAGCGGACTGACTATTAAAAACGATAGTATGAAAGACGAGGAGTTTTATAATTTCCTTCATAAGTCCTTCGCCAATATGGTAGCGCATACAGAAAGTGGTGGTGCCGCTTACGTATTCCACGCAGACACCGAGGGACTTACTTTCCGCAAGGCTTTTATTGACGCGGGTTTCCACCTTGCGGGCGTGTGTATTTGGGCGAAGAACAGTCTTGTCCTTGGGCGCTCGGATTATCAGTGGCAGCACGAACCCGTGCTTTACGGCTTCCTTCAAAACGGTAAGCACAGATGGTACTCCGACCGCAAGCAGACCACGATTTGGAACTTCAACAAACCCAAGCGCAACGAAAATCATCCTACGAGCAAGCCTCTTGATTTGCTTTCGTATCCGATCCGCAACTCCTCGCAGGAGAACGCAATTATTATTGACACCTTTGGTGGTTCGGGTTCTACTCTTATGGCGTGCGAGGCAACAAACCGCATCTGCTATACGATGGAGCTTGATGAAAAATATGCATCTGTCATTCTCCGCCGCTATGTAGAGGACACGGGTGATGTTGATGGCGTTTACGTTATTCGTGGAGATAAGCGCATCCCTTACACAGACCTTGTAAAAGAAGTGGAGGTAAGACATGCAGAATCTTAAACTCGGTAGCTTGTTCGATGGCTCGGGCGGCTTCCCACTCGCGGGGATGCTTGTTGGCATCACTCCCGTTTGGGCTTCCGAGGTTGAGCCGTTTGCCGTAAGAGTTACGACCAAGCGCCTACCTTTTATGAAGCATTACGGAGATATTTCCGCTATGGACGGCGGCAAAATTGAACCCGTAGATATTATTACATTCGGCTCTCCTTGCCAAGATATGTCTGTGGCGGGAAAGCGGAGTGGACTTGACGGCTCAAGGTCGTCTCTCTTTTACGAAGCCGTCCGTATTATTAAAGAAATGAGGAGTGCAACAAATGGAAAATATCCAAGATACATCGTTTGGGAGAATGTCCCCGGCGCCTTCTCTTCCAACGGAGGACAAGATTTCAAAGCCGTCCTTGAAGCGGTCATCGGCATCGTCGAAAAAAATGCCGAGGTGCCTGCGCCTACACAAGGGGGATGGCCTTACGCAGACCTCTACTTGGGAGACGGATGGAGCTTGGCATACAGAACTCTCGATGCTCAATTTTGGGGAGTCCCCCAACGAAGACGCCGCATCTTTCTTGTCGCAGATTTTGCAGGCGGGAGTGCCCCAGACATATTATTTAAGTCCGAGGGCTTGTCAAGGTATTCTTCGCAGGGCTTCCGTTCGTGGCAAAGAACTGCCAACGATACTGAAGGTTGCTCTGGAGCGACAGGCATCGGCCTTGACGGCTACAACGCAGGACTGACGGGAGATAAGGCAGCCACCCTTGGTGTGAACTGTGGTATGTCCACGGGTCGCAATGGTGTGGTTCTTAACGACCAAGGCGGCAATCGTATGGATGTTACCGATGAGGTAACGTGTACCCTCCGAGCAGAGGCGCATCATCCGCCTTGCGTAGTGGAGAGTGCGGGATTCTGCACCGAGCATTCTGCAAAAAGCCGTAGCATCGGCTATGAGGAAGAGTGTGCGCCTACGCTCCGTAGCGGTGTAGTCCCTGCAACCGTGGCGCTTGAAAATCATCCTAGCGACAGTCGTATTAAGATTGAAGAGAACGGCAAAGTACAAACCCTCTCTTCCCGTATGGGAACGGGCGGAAACAATGTCCCTCTCGTGATGAAAATTCGCAGCGGATGCGAGGGCGGTGGAAAGGGGGCGCTTATTCAGACGGACAAGTCCGCAACCCTTGCTTGCAACAACGACCAAACAGTTTTCGTTCCTTCCACGTGGGATGGAAAGCAAGTAGCGCCTACACTCACAAAACAGAACGCGGGCGGCAATCAGCGTATGCCCGATAAGGACAACTTCAACTGTGTCCTTCAGCCTTTCGGAATCTGCTCCAAGGACAGCAACGCAATGAAATCGAACAATCCCCACAGCGGAGTTTATGAGGCGGAGACCTCTCGCACCCTTGATGGCAATGGTGGTAATCCCTCTTGCAATCAAGGCGGCATTGCCGTTGTCTGTATAGACCAAGGTGGTGGAAAGTCCGCTTGCAACGTCACCGAGGAAAAAGCACCGACTCTTACTTGTACCCACGGCGGTGAGCCTGCGGTTTGTCTGCAAGGCTCTATGATTGGGCGCAAGGATACGAATGGTCCCCAAGGTGATGGCATCAGCGAAGATGTGGCATTCACTCTTAACACTGTTGACCGCCACGCCGTTCACGTTTACGCAATGACCACGGGCAGCTTTACGCAGATCGAGGAGGAAAAGTCCCCAACACTTATGGCTAGGGATTTCAAAGACCCTAACGCAGTGTGTTACGGTATTGGCAGAGATGCCTTTAATCAAGGCAAGAACGCACAGTTCACTCCGAGTGTCCGTGAGGAAAGCCAACCGACCCTTGTAGCTAAAGGTCCGGGCGCCGTGGCGCATCCCTACGGATTTGACCCGTCTGCATCTCGGGACCTTGGACAGTATTTTCTTGAAGATTGCGGCAACACCGTCGTCAACGGAACTTGTCCCGGTCATCACAATGGCGTTATGGATTCCAACTACACAGTTCGCAGACTCACTCCTACAGAGTGTGCAAGGCTTCAAGGCTTCCCAGACTATTGGTGCCGCGACCTTGGAACACCGAATCCTACCGAGGAGGAAGTTGCCTTTTGGGTAGAGGTGTGGGATACATACGCAAGGGTTATCGGAACGTGCAAACCCAAGACAGAAAAGCAAGTCAGAAGGTGGCTCGAAAGCCCTCACACCGACTCTGCCGAGTATAAACTTTGGGGTAACGGCGTAGCTCTTCCGTGCGTATTTTTTGTACTTGCGGGCATTGTGTACTGTACACATAATCAGCCTTAAAAAATCGTATCATTTTCTACCGAAAAGATGTCGAAAATGACTGGATATATATCTGTTTTAGAGGTAATATGTGACTACCAAATAAAACAAAGGAGGTCATTTTTATGACAATCACAATCAACGCCCAAGGCGCAGAACGCAAAAG
>JAFTLM010000090.1 GCA_017455945.1 Clostridia bacterium
GGGCACGCGATAGCAAGTGCGCTCCCCTGCTCACAGTAGACGGTGATACGAACGCTCTGTATATCTCGCTTCGCGGCATCCGATACGATTTGGTAAACAGCGCAGGCAAGCCAATTTACACATCGAAAATAACAGACGAAGCGTTTACCGACGTTGCTATTCTGGTTGACAGCGTTAACCAAACCTACACACTTTACGTAAACGGCAGACTTGCTTACTATTATTACAATAAAACGGTAACACCTTGCGTAAATATGCCTATGCACTTTGTAAACAGCGGAATTGTGTCGTCTGTTGATTTTATCAGACTTCTTGAAATTCCAAACGTTAAGCAGGCTGACAGTACGGCAGATATCGGACTTATAAACGTAATTTCAATGACAAACGGTCTTGGTATGGAGATAAAAGGCTCACAGACAAGACCCGTACTCAAGGATAATGAATATGACGTTCGCTTTGTTTCGGGTATTGACAATATTTACGGAAGTGCGGCAGGCTATGAAATAATAGCCAACTACACAGATAAAAACGGTACTTATACGAAGGAAAGCGATGTTTCGTCAACATTGGTATTTGACAAAATAACCGCAGACGATAAATATGTAAGTGCCGCCTCACTTGACAGTAAATATCTTGTGGCTATTGAGATACGTTCAATACCAATGGAAGTAACTGTTAAGTTCACGGTAAAGCCTTACGTTAACCGCGGCGGTATAAGGATATATGGAGAAAACTATACCGCAAGCTTTTACGCCGGCAATATAGTTAAATAAAGGAGGTTGAATATGAAAAAGAAAATAATTGCGATAATACTTTCAATCGTTGCCATACTTAACGTATTATCCACTTCTGTAATTGCAGATGACGGCAGCACTTCTCTGTCAACGCTCCACGAGGATTTGGCGGCACTTGGTTATGAACCGATATTTACCAATCCGTCATACGACGAGCCGTGGTACGATCCCGCAACGTATACGGTAGGAATTACCACCTACGTCAACAGTGAAAAGGTTGACAAAGATAATGCCCCACTTATAGTTTACGTTATAAACCACCACGGAGAGTATCCCGGAACAGAGTCTGACGTATCTATTGTTTCCGACTATCTTGACGAAGGTTACGTGGTAGCCGTGTTTGATTACAGCGACGAACATTTTTACGGAAAGCACATAGAGTGCAGTGTAGTGAGAATGTGCGCAAAAATAAGAACAGGCGGAGAGTTTTTGGGAGACAGCGGAATAAAAATAGACTCTGAAACTGCATTTATCCTTCCTTCGGGTTACAGAGTTGCAAGAGACGTAACCTATTTCGAGTATGTTTCCAATGCGTCTCAAGAAACCCTTGACTATATCGTTGAGGCGTGGAATACCGTTCCCGAAATAAAGGCTAAGGTTGGCTCTAAATGGACAGAAGCTGAAACTATCTACGATATAGTTATGGCAGACGGTACAAATATGACGGCTGAGGACACTCAGCTTAAAATGGATATAATATATCCCTCAAATCCAAATGTAACCGTACCGGTTATAGGCTTTGCCTCAACAGCAACTCCGCGTAATCTTTACGCATACAGCACGTCACGCCCTCACAACAACGGATTCCTTTTCAGGGGTTATGCTGTGGCTTGGTATGACCACGAATATTTACCTTTTATGAACAAAGATTTGGGAGGCTATGGGCATATTGAGCCTCAGTTCACAGTTTCAAATTACGAGGCGATAAGAGCACACACTGCGGCAATAAGATGTATAAAATTCTACTCTGACGAGTACGGATATTCAAAAACCCAAATAGGTGTGTTCGGACATTCCAAATCATCCTGGAGCTCACTCCTTTCAAATCCCAACGCCGAAAATCTTCCCGAATATAACGGTGCTGCGACTGACAAGGCACAGCCCTTTACAACCTATGCCAACGGCGACCCGATAAACGCCGATATTACCTGTTTATATCACTCAATGGGAAACGGTTCAAGACACTTCTCAAATTATCTTACAGGCAGCAATATTCCTACGCTAATCGCCTGCGGTGAGAAAGATACGGGAGACGGTTGTTCATATTGGGAAAACGAAAAAGTAGCTTACGTTAGGAGCGGAATTGATTTTATGGCAATCGATGCGATAGACGACGGTCATAATTATCCTTATTACAACAGCCCCGTTTACGATTATAACCTTTATAACGCTTTCTGCAAA
>JAFTLM010000091.1 GCA_017455945.1 Clostridia bacterium
ACTCGGCGTTTCTTTTGGGAGCTTTTCTTTGCGCCTTTTGTGTCAAAGAAAAGCGAAGTTCCGAATTATGCCTTACAAAACCGCTGTAAACCTACAGAAATAAAACTATCCAAGCCGTTAGTCCACTTTTTCTTTTTGAAGCCAAAGGCGCAAAAAGAAAAAGTTCGCAAAAAGAAAAACGCCGTTTGGAAAGTTTCGCTCACTGCGGTGAGCGACAAGGCTTATGCAGCCTTGACTCGCACCCACTGGCGTGGGGGCTCTTATGGGTGCGGTGCGAACACACCCCTCGCCGCTAAATTATAATTTAACACATATTCACATATTATTTTTCGCAATGCGAAATTTTTTCGGAGAGCACCCGACCTCCTTGTTAAAGGTTCGGCTGAAATAAAGCGGATCGGCATATCCCACCATTCGGCTTATTTCCGACACACTCATATCGGTATTTATCAAAAGCTCTTTCGCACCCGAAATCTTCAATTCCGCAGCATATTGGTGTATTCCCTTGCCCAACGCACTTTTAAAAAGATGTGCCGCACGGCTTTCGCTGAGGTTCACCGCCTCGGCGACCTTCGCCACGCTTATGTTTTTCTGCCAGTTAAGGTTTACGTACTCAACCATTTTGGCAACGGCGTCGGAATAGAGTGCCGCTCGGCTTTCGCCTCCCGGTGCCGACAAAGATGCCAACAGATTAAAAAGATACCCGTTTGCCAAAACTCTGTGCCTGGCTCCGCTCAACGCGTGAGCGGCTATCATTCGCTTGAAAAAATGCTCGGTCTCAGAAGGAAGCGAAACACTTGAAAATCCTCCCGCAAGCCCCAATTCGTCAAAAAGCTCGCTGATGCCTACGCCCGAAAAATGAAGCCACATAGTGGTAACAGCAGTTCCCTCCATAAACGAGTATCTCTGCCTCGTCTTTGGCGGATATATCACAAATTCGCCTTTTTTCAGCACTCTCTCATCATCTCCGTACAGACAAAGACACTCGCCCTCGGCTATATATAAAATATGATAGTCCGCACGACCCGCGTTTCGTATTACGGTGTGTGCCCTTTTTCGGCTGTGCTGTACGTTACAGCTGTTTATCTCAATATATTTCTCCGAGTTGAAGTTGGTTGTATCCCTCAAATCACCGTTATATATCACAAAAATCACCTCACAGTCATTGTACCACAAAAAACGAAATTTGTAAATAGCAGATTTGTCCATATTTAGAGCCGATTTTTGCATTGTTTTGCTTTCATAAATATGTTAAAATGTTGGCATCAGAAAAAGAAAGAGGCATATTATGAAAAAATTTGCGTTTATAGGTGCGGGAAGCCTGCAATTTACAAGCAGCTGTATCCGCGACCTGCTTACATTCCCCGCATTCAAGGAGTGCGAATTTGCCCTTATGGACACCAACAGGCAAAACCTTGACAACATCGTCAAGGTGGTGAAAAAAATACTGTACACCATGGGATGTGCCGACACCTGCAAAATAACCCCCACAACGGACAGAGCCGAGGCTCTTAAAGGTGCTGACGGCGTGCTTTGCACGGTCTTCAACGGCGACATCGACATCTGGCAGCACGAAATCCTTATACCCAAAAAGTACGGCGTTGACATCAACGTGGGCGACACGAGAAACGTTTCGGGTATCTTCCGTGCGCTCCGCAACATTCCGCTTATGCTTGACATCTGCGCCGACATTGAAAAATACTGTCCGAATGCGGTTTTCCTCAACTACACAAACCCTATGGCGATGCTTTGCGGTGCTATGCAAAAGCACTCAAACGTGGAGGTGACGGGGCTTTGCCACAGCGTTCAGGGCACAATAAAAATGCTTGCCTCCTGGCTGGATATTCCAAAGGAAGAGATCGACTACAAATGTATGGGCGTAAACCACCAGGCGTTCTATACAGAGCTGAAGCACAACGGCACTGACCTTTACCCCAGACTTCGCGAGCTTGTTTCCACTAATGAGGAAATATTCAACAAGGAGCAGGTGAGAAACGAGATGTTCCTCAAGCTGGGCTACTACGTTACCGAATCCAGCGGGCACAACTCGGAATACAATCAGTGGTTCAGAAAACGCCCCGACCTTATTGAAAAATACTGCACTCACGGCACCGGCTGGAATCCCGGTGTTCACGCCTACTCGCTTGATCTTCGCAAGGGTCGCAGAGAAAATCCTCAAAAACAATATGACGATTTCCTCGCCAAGGACGTAGTCACCGCAAAAAGCGACGAGTACGCCGCCGACATTTTCAACGCCCGTATAGGCGACGGCAAGCCCTTTATCTTCAACGGAAACGTGACAAATCACGGCTCTATCCCCAACCTTCCCCCCGAAACCTGCGTGGAAGTTCCCGTGGTAGCCGACAGAATGGGCTTCAAGACCACCATAGCGGGCGAGCTTCCCGCCCATCTGGCAATTCTCGTCAACACCACGGCGAGGATTGAAAACCTCACGGTGGAAGCGGCAATGAAAAAGAGCAAGGAAATGGTGTACTATGCGGTATACAACGACCCGCTCGCCTCTGCGGTCTGCTCTCTGGACGAGATAAAAAATATGTGCGACGAACTGTTTGAGGTCAACCGCGATTTTCTTGGAGATTACAAATAACCGTAAAAAAGCGGCTGTCTGAGACAGCCGCTTTTCCATTATCTTATAAAATTGGTTCTAACGGGTGCTTCTTGCTCGGGAAGCTCTATTCCCGCTTTTTTCGCCGCCTCAAGTGCCTTGAGAAGATAAGCCATATTGCGTCCCAGAACTCGCATAGTAGCCATTCCCTCCTCGTCCTTTTGAACGTCGGCAGGTGTGGAGCCGTGGACCATATTCCAGTACCTTGACGAAACCACGGGCATCTCGGAAATGGTAAAATACTTGTTGATTATGTCAAGCGTTGCCGTTGTACCCGCTCTGCGTGCCGACGCCACCGCCGCGGCGGGCTTAAGACGCATAGTTTCTTTTCCCGAACTGTAAAACAGTCTGTCCATAAACGCCACAAGGCTTCCGCCTGCGGACGCATAATGCACGGGAGAGCCGAAAACAAAGCCGTCCGCCTCTTTCGCTTTTGCGGCAAAAATATTCACTATGTCGTCTACCACACATTTTCCAAGCTTCTGTTTTTTGCAGGCTCCGCAACCTCTGCAACCCGATATGGGCTCGCTTCCAATGTGAAATATCTCTGTCTCTATGCCCTCGGCGTTAAGCGTTTTTGCAACCTCCGAAAGGGCGGTGTATGTGCAACCCTCTTTGTGTGGGCTTCCGTTTACAAGCAAAACTTTCATTCTGTATCTCCTTTGTATCGTTACTGTAAGTTTATGTACCAAAGTACAAAAACGCACATCAATTCAAAATATTCTCCACCAAGTTTTTGTCAAGCTCGGGAAATGGAATTATGGGCTTGGGCTCGGACATATCGGAAATGCGAATCTGATACAGCCCTACGTCGTGCCACTCGCCGTGCTTATAGCCCGCCGCTTTGATATTGCATATTTTCTCAAATCCCATACTCTCGTGGAAAGCCACGCTTACCGGATTCGGGTCGATTATCCAGGCGTAAAGATTGGCAAAATTCTGAATGCGAAGCAGTTCTATCAAGGCACTGTACAGTCTCTTTCCAACGCCCGTACGGTGTTTGTCACTCGACACGTATATGGAAAGCTCGGCGTCCCAACCGTATGCCGCACGCTCGCGGAACTGGGAAGCAAAGGCGTATCCGACAGGTTTTCCGTTCTCCTCCGCGACTATGTAGGGGTATTTTTTCAATCTGTGTACTATTTTCGACGAAAACGCCTCCACGCTTGGAGGTACGTACTCAAAGGTTACGGTTGTATCGGTAACGTAATATCTGTAAATTTCGGAAAGCACCTCGCCGTCAAGTGTGGTTGCGATGCGTAAATTTATCATTTAGTTTTTTCCTTTCAAAAAGAGAAATCTACAATATTGTACCATAGGTTGTGAAAAATTTCAAGGATTTTTTTGAAATATATGTAAAATCGTCAAGAAAAATATATTTTGAATTTTTTTGCAAAAACTATTGACAAATCAAAATCATTGTGATATAATAACAAAGTCGTCAAAGCGATGTGCTGGTGTGGCTCAATGGCAGAGCAGCTGATTTGTAATCAGCAGGTTGATGGTTCGACTCCGTTCACCAGCTCCAAATGAGGCTTAAGGCAATAGCTTTGAGATTCTATAAGGGGGATTTCCCGAGCGGCCAAAGGGGGCAGACTGTAAATCTGTTGTCACTGACTTCGGTGGTCCGAATCCACCATCCCCCACCCACAAAACCAGAACATTTGTCTACCGACAAATGTTCTGGTTTTGTTTATCCAAGCCGCAGGCTTGGTATATCATCACGCTTTAGCGTGTATATCATCGCCGTAAGGCGTATATCATCACCGGAGGTGTATCCCTGCGGCTTGATGAGATACAACACTTCGTGTTGATGATATACACGCCTTCGGCGTGATTGGACACGAAACTGTTGAAACATTCACTGATTTGTGGTATAATGAAATAAGGAAAGGCGGTGATCAAATGATCTTTACTTTTGGTAACTACACAGTAGATATTGATGTTAAAAAAACGAGACAAATATATAAGAGATTGCCACTTATTACACAAGGTTGCAATTGTGACGGATGCCAAAATTTCGAAAAAGCTGTTGATGTTTTACCTAAGGCTGTACGGGTATTTTTTGA
>JAFTLM010000092.1 GCA_017455945.1 Clostridia bacterium
ATTTGTGCGAACATATCCGTCGCACTCCGAAAAATGTCGGCTCGACACCTCCATTTTTCTTGTAACTGTTTCGTGAGGGCGGATGGGGTGGCGGTCCCCAGCCGCCTGCGGTAGTACGCTCCGACAGCAATCTAAAGCTCCAACCATCAGCCCAACGAACTCGTCGGTGTTCAGCCGACGAGTGAACGGCAACGCACAAAACAATCAAAAAACTTTCATCAGAAAGGTTTTTTGCGGAGCTTTTTTGCAAAAAAGCGACCCGTTCCCCCGTTCTTTCCACCGCTAAACTATTACCGTCTTATTCAAACACAAGGGCTGAACGTAGGTTCAGCCCTTTTGATACTTATATCTCCAATCTGTATGAGAAAGCTATATTCTTATCTTCAAATCTGTGTTCGGGAAGCGGCTGAGGCCCGCAGCTGTTGGAACCTATTCCGCCTACCTTGTAGTTTACGATAAGATGAGTAGCGTCTTCACGTTTCAGCTCGTGACGGTGCTGTACCTTGTCAAGCTGTTCTATGGAATAGTGAAGTGCGGAAAATTCTACCGCTTTTTCTGCTGTCACCCTGACGCTTGTTCCGCTCTCTTCCGAAAGAGTGACTTCGGTTACGCCGTAGTGGTTTCCACATTCCTGAGGACGCACATAGGGCTCGTATTCGTCGCTTACCGAGCTGCTGTGAAGTCCGTACTTCGTGTGTGCGGAAACGTCCACGTAAGACTCGTAAGGTCCTTTTCCAAAATATTCAAGAGCCTCAAAGCTGTCGTCAAGCATGTATCTTACGCCCAAACGCGGCAGGTAGAGCGACTTGTCCTGTCCCGGCTTGCTTGGATCCCAAAGTGCGTGACCGTTCACTTCCTTAAGTGCAGATTCGCCCTCTACGTTTACGTCAAGTCCGTTTGCACTGATCTTGTAGATTACCTTAAGATTGTACAGGGGAAGTCTTGACGGAGCACCTATATTACCTATTACGGTAACGGTAGCCTCGTTTTCGCCCGTCTCCGCTTCACAACTGTACACATTAAGCTTTGCGTGGTGAAGATGTGCCCTTTCCCATTCGGGTCTGCGGTTGCGGTCATTGTCTATAGTCGCACGCCAGACGGTGAAGTCGGCGGGCTGTTTCAGATATTTTCTGCCGTTCTTGACTATATTTTCAAGCAATCCGCTTACACGTGAGAAAATATATGTGGTGCTTCCGCACTCAACGATATACTTACCCTTGTGGTCGACAACACTTACATTGCAAGGAGAAACGTACTTTTCGGGCTTTGCAACCTCAACGGGGAGCTCCAGCTGTTCAAATCCGTAAACAAAGCCTGCGTCACACCAGGGTCTTGCGGTCTTTTCAAGAGTTTCTATTTCAAGGTAGCACTTGTATTCGGCACTTTCGGGGAGCGTGTAGTCCAGACTTATCTCTTTTTCGCCGTGTGCGGGCACGTCACATTCAAAACTGCCCTCTGCAAGCACACTCTTGCCCGAGGTTATTTTCCATACGAACTTATATTCGCTTGTGGAGTTGAAATCAAGACAGTTCTTGACTGTTATTTTGCCCTCGGCAAGGTCTGACGCCGATATTCTGACGGGACGCATTACCTGACCAAGCACGCGGAGCCCCGTGTGAGGTGTTCTGTCGGGATAAACAAGTCCGTCCATACAGAAGTTGCCGTCGTGTGGGAACTCTCCGAAATCTCCGCCGTAAAGATAGTTGCCGTTTACCTTTGCAGAGTGATCACACCACTCCCAAACGCAACCGCCGCAAAGTCTTGGATACTTGTAAATGGTGTCCCAATATTCCTCAAGCGAACCGGGACCGAGACCCATTGCGTGGGCGTATTCGCACATAAAGTAGGGGCGTTTTTCTTTTGTAAATTTGCCCTGAGCGATAAGTGCGTCTACGGACGGATACATACGGCTTATAATATCTGTAAGCGGATGCGCAGGATACTCTTCCTCCGGCATATATCCCTTTCCGTAGCTTACAACTCGCTCGTAGTGTACGGGATGATGAGGGTCACGGGCTCTGACATATGCCGACATTGCCACGTGGTTTTCGCCCCACTCGGATTCGTTTCCAAGCGACCAGAAAAGCACGGAAGGACTGTTCTTGTCTCTCTCAAGCGTTCTCACCATTCGGTCAACGTATGCCGCCTGCCAAGTGGGATTTCCCGAAAGCGCCTTGCATGCCTCAACGCTTCTTCCGCCAAGCGCAGTCTCAGCACCATGAGTTTCAAGGTCGCACTCGTCAATAACGTAGAAGCCCAGCAGGTCGCACATTTCCATAAATGCCGGGTGATTGGGGTAGTGAGAGGTTCTTACGCAGTTGATGTTGAATTTTTTCATAAGCAAAAGGTCGTTAAGCATATCCTCGCCCGATACTGCGTAGCCCTTTTCGGGGTGTGAATCGTGGCGGTTTACGCCCTTAAGCTTTATGGGGCTTCCGTTAACGGTAAGAACGCCGTCAATAACCTTTACAAAACAGAAGCCAAAACGCTTTGCTATCCACTCTCCGTTGCACTCGATAACAAGTGTGTAAAGGGTGGGCGTCTCTGCCGTCCAGAGCTTGGGAGAGGTGACGGTCATTCCATCAACTTCGTTTCCGTCGGGGTCGATGATAGTCATATTTGTAGCTATTCTGCCGTCGGTGTATTCGGTGTCTACCCACACGCTTCCGCTTTCGTGGGTGTGAATATAGAAGTCGGTGATATGCTCCATAGGGCGTCGGAGAAGATAAACGTCACGGAAAATTCCGCTGAAGCGCAGGAAATCCTGGTCTTCAAGATAAGAGCCGTCGCACCACTTGTAAACGCTGACAACAAGCTGGTTTTCGCCCTCTTTTACAAAGTCGGTCAAATCAAATTCAGACTGAAGGTGAGAGCCCTTTGACATACCAACGTACTCGCCGTTGACTTTTACCTCAAAATACGAGCTTACGCCCTCAAAAACTATGTATGTACGCTCGCCTTTGCGTGCCTCAAAGCTTCTGCGGTAAACGCCCACGGGATTTTCTGCCGGTACGTGAGGCGGGGCAAAGTTGAAGGGATAGTTTACGTTACAGTATTGAAGTTGGTCATAACCGAGGCTCTGCCAGCAAGAAGGAACGGCAATTTTGTCATTGAGCTCGGTTTCGTCAATCTCGTAAGGGTTTTTAAAAAATCCAAACTCCCACTCGCCGTTAAGCAAAGTGTATCTGCTTGACATTTTAGATATTGCTTCGTCCTGTGTCGCGCAAGGAATATAATACGCGCGCTGTTTGCATCGGTTTTCGCCCACAAGAGCGGGATTTTCATATTTTTTCATAATAAATCTCCTTTGCATTATTGACAAATTTACGTTCTGTTGATATACTTATTGTATCATAAATTTCACGTTTTTACATATAATTTTTTTGATATTTCATATCAATATTTTGACAGAGGTACATTTATGGTAATACACGCATATTACGGTAACGTCAGCGAAAGTGAACGAGTGCTTCCTTTTTACGCCGTAACGGTTGGCGAAAGCCGACCGCAATCCGCCGTTCACCGCCCCGCGGGAATAAACGACTATCAGCTTTTGTACACCGTAAGCGGTGTTGGCAGGGTGCGTATAAGGGACAAATATTACGAGGTAAAAGAGGGCGACATTTTTATACTTCCCCCATTTACCCCACACGACTACAGCCCCCAAAGTGACGAATGGAATACCCTTTGGATAACTTATAACGGAACCGCCGCCAAAACCTGCTTTCCTTTTTCGGCAGATATAAGAAAAGACGTGAAATTTCAAACCTTTTACAGACGAATATATAAGGGAAAAAAATTGCCCGAGTGGAGAAGAAAAACCAGCCCGTTGCTGTATGAGCTTTTGATGCTTGTATGGGAAAATCAAGGGTTGCTTCCCGAGAAAAGAAACGCAAAAGATCCCGATATAGGTACTGCGGTGCAGTACATCGCGGAGCATTTTCGGCAAACGGTAGAGCTTTCGACCCTTGCACAGATTTCGGGGCTGTCCGAAGGACACTTTTGCCGAGTGTTCAAAAATCATACACATATGCGTCCTGTAGAATATATCATTAACCTCCGTATGGAAAGCGCGAAAGACCTTCTGCTTGAGAATCCCCGGAAGTCGATATCCGAGATTGCCGCATTGGTGGGGTATTCAAGTCCGTCTTATTTTTCTAAAAATTTCAAGGAAAAAACTCAGCTTACCCCCGAGGAATACAGAAAAAAGCATTCTTTTCCAAATTGAATCCAGCTTTTTTTGAAAAATTGTTGACATTACAACAATTTTGTGCTATAATGGATTTGTTGTAATTACAACAGAAAGGATTTTTCTATATGGACGAAAGATTTCACACCTTTACGGTACTGATTTCAACTATAAACCGAGCCATCTACAGGATAAAAACCGAGGAAATGGCAGAGTTTAATTTGAAAAGCTCACACGTTTCGTGTTTGTATTATCTGTATAAAAAAGGTTCTTTGACATCTACCGAGCTTTGCGAGGTGTGCGAGGAGGACAAAGCCAATATTTCCCGCTCGGTAAAGCATCTCGAAGCGGGAGGGTATATAGAGTGTTTGTCAAACGCGGAAAAAAAGTACCACAGACCGCTTTCACTTACCGAAATGGGTAAAGAGATAGGCGAGCGTATTTCTCAAAAGATAGACGCAATACTCGAAAAGGCGAGCGAGGGCTTGAGTCATAAAGCGAGAATGAATTTTTACAGCTCGCTTGCCCTGATAAACAACAACCTTAAAAAAATATGCGACGAATATGACGCCGCCACAAATTAACGACAATACTGAAAGGAATTGATATAATGAAAAAACAAATGCTTCACGAGAAAAAGGAATGGCCCAATATACGAGAGCTTGTTGAGTGGGCAGCTGAAACCTACGGAGAAAAGAATGCGTTCTCCTACCGTGTAAAGGCGAATGATAAAGACGTCGTTAACGTTTCTTACATCAAGTTCAGAGAAGACGTAAGAAATCTTGCATCCGAGCTTATTTCCAAAGGGGTTAATAACAAGAAATGTGCCCTGATAGGTAAGCTTTCTTACAGCTGGGCTGTGATATACTATGCAGTTCTTTCGTCAGGCGGTGTACTTGTTCCTCTTGATAAGGATTGGGCGGCTGAAGACCTTGCCGACACTGCGGCGAAAGCAGGAGCGGAGTTCCTTTTCTGCGACGAGGACATTAAGGAAAAGGCGGCGGTAATATCCGAGTCGCTTTCACTTGTTGAGCCTGCCGTATATCTCAACGCAAAAGAGGAGCCCAATACTCTTGAGGCATTGATGGCTTCGGGTGCCGAGAAGTTTGCCGCATCTCCCGAGGCGTATTTTAACAATGAAATAGATGCAGAGCGTTTGTCTCTTCTTGTGTTTACATCGGGAACCACGGGAAAGGGAAAGGGCGTTATGCTTTCGCAGAACGCTATTCTCAGCGATATGTCCGACGTAATTCCTTATATTGATTTTGCCGACACGACTGTGGGCGTTCTTCCTCCTCATCACACCTACGGTTCTTCGGTAATGCTTGTCGGTCACGTTATGATAGGTACCGAGGTGTATATCTCGTCGGGGATAAAATACGTTCAGAGAGAGCTTAAGGACAGATGTCCCGGTCATATGATTCTCGTACCGCTCTATCTTGAAACCTTCTACCGTAAGATATGGGCTAACATAAAGGAAAAAGGCAAGGAAGGTATGGTCAATAAAATGATTAAGCTTTTCAATGCCATACACGCCCCTGTGGGGTTGAGAAAAAAAGCTTTCGGGGATATTCACGCGGCTTTTGGCGGAAACGTAAAAATGATAATCACAGGCGGTGCGCCGGTAAACCCCGACATTCTTCACTTCTTCCAGTCTATCGGTATTTCGGTGCTTAACGGATACGGAATTACCGAGTGTGCTCCCATTATCGCGGTTAACCGAAGCAGAAACGTGGTTGACGGAAGTGTAGGAAACGTACTTGATATAGACACCGTTGTAATCGACGAGCCCAACGAGGACGGAGAGGGTGAAATTCTTGTTAAGGGACCCAACGTAATGCTGGGGTATTACGGTGACGAAGAAGCAACTCGTGAAGCCTTCAAGGACGGATTTTTCAGAACGGGCGATTACGGAAAAATTGAAGACGGAGTTCTGTTTATTACGGGACGAAAGAAAAATCTTATTATTCTTTCAAACGGTAAAAACGTGTATCCCGAGGAAATCGAAAACGAGCTTGTTGCTACACCCGGTATTCTTGATATCATAGTTTACGAGGGACAGAGCAAGCGAGGTGTTTCGCACAACGCCATCGTCGCCGAGGTGTATCCCGATAAGGAATATATTGAAAAGAACGGAATCACCGACGTAAAGGCACATCTTAAGCCGTATATCGACAAATATAACAGAAGTGCCGTAGCTTATAAGAAAATCGGAATTTTAAAGGTCAGAGAAGAGGAGTTCCCCAAGAACACACTTCGTAAAATAATGAGATTTAAACTCGATATGTCTATAGACTGATAACATATATCATCAAAAAAGAGGCTGTCTCTTGGACAGCCTCTTTTTTGTAAACATACTGGTAAATTATAGTTTAGCGGTGGAGAGAACGGGGGAACGGGTCGCTTTTTTGCAAAAAAGCTCCGCAAAAAACCTTTCTGATGAAAGTTTTTTTGATTGTTTTGTGCGTTGCCGTTCACTCGTCGGCTGAAC
>JAFTLM010000093.1 GCA_017455945.1 Clostridia bacterium
ATTCTTTTATGGAGCGTTTTGTACTTGTTTCAAACAATCTTAACATCGTAAAACTCCTTAAAATTTAAAATAATTTTTAGCATTGTAATAGCAGATACCCGAAACGATCTTTTCAAGTGTTTTCTTGTCTGCGGGATATTCGCCGTCTTCTACCCAGGTTCCGATGAGGTTACAAAGTATTCTTCTGAAATACTCGTGTCTCGGATAAGAAACAAAGCTTCTGCTGTCGGTAAGCATTCCTACAAATCTTGAAAGCATACCCAGGTTTGCAAGGGAAGTCATCTGTGCGATCATTCCGTCACGTTGATCATTGAACCACCAGCCGGAACCAAATTGAATCTTTCCCGCTGTGGGGGCTTTCTGGAAGTTTCCGAGCATAGTCCCCAGAACGTAATTGTCTTTGGGATTAAGCGTGTAAAGAATGGTTTTGGGGAGGCAGTCGTCGTATTCGAGATTGTCCATAAACCTTGAAAGCGGCTCTGCTATGCAAAGGTCGTTTATAGAGTCAAATCCCACGTCTGCACCAAGTTTTTCATACATTCTTCTGTTGTTGTTACGTAATGCTCCGATGTGAAGCTGCATCGTCCAGCCAAGACGGGTGTATTCCCGGGCGCAAACCTTAAGCATTGCAGTCTTAAATGCATCGATCTCGGCAGAAGTAAGCTCTCCGCCGTTCATTTTCTTGTCGAATGCCGACGCGGGGTCTCCGATTCCGAAAGGCACGTATTCAAGGGCGTGGTCGGAAAGACGGCACCCCATAGAATTAAAGAAAGCAATTTTCTCAATTATCCACATTTCAAGCTCCGCATAGCTCTTAACACCTATGGAGTTTATGTATGGAACAAAAGTATCCTTGTTTATCTCTACGGCTTTGTCAGGGCGGAATGTGGGGAGAATTTTTGTAGAAAAATCCTTAAGAGCATTGTGATGTTCAAGGGTGTCGGCAGGATCGTCGGTTGTGCAAATGACCTCGACGTTTGAACGCTTAATAAGGTTTTGTGCACTGAATTCGGGTGTTGCTAACTTTTCGTTGCAGATATCCCATATTTTTTTGCAGGTTTCTTCTGAAAGTGTGTCGTCAATGTCAAAATATCTTTTAAGCTCAAGGTGAGTCCAGTGATAGAGAGGATTGCCGATAAGCATAGGCATAGTACGCGCGAATTCGCTGAATTTTGCGTAATCATCGGCGTCGCCTGTGATAAACTTTTCGTCAACACCGTTTGTTCTCATCTGTCTCCACTTGTAATGGTCACCGCCTAAGAAAAGCTCGAATGTGTTTTTGAATTTGTGGTCGTTGGCTATCATCGCGGGAACGAGGTGGCAGTGATAATCAATAATCGGCAGGTCTTTTACTGTCTCATAAAGCTCTTTAGCGGTTTTGTTCTTCAACATAAAGTTGTCATTAATAAAACTCATAACGTTACACCATCCTTAAAAATTGCAATTTCTCTGTAATTGTTTGTTTCATTTTTTGTTTCTTTTCCCGAAGCTACTTCAACAATGTAGTCGAACAGCTCGTCTGTAAGGGGATTGCCTTCGAGAACCGCCGAAGCGTCAAAATCTATCCAGTGGGATTTCTTTTCGGCGAGATTCTTGTTTGTGGCAATCTTTACCGTAGGGACAGGGCCTCCTATCGGCGTGCCTCTTCCTGTGGTAAAGAGTATCATGTGAACTCCTGCCGCCATAAGATTTGTTATTGCGACAGCATCGTTGCCGGGGCCGTTCAAGAGTGAAAGTCCGTTCTTCGTTAACCTGTCACCGTAGGTAAGCACGTCAACAACCTTTGATGTGCCGCCCTTTTGAATACATCCGAGCGATTTCTCCTCAAGCGTAGTTATTCCGCCTGCCTTATTTCCGGGGGAGGGGTTTTCGTATACTACTTGATTGTGACGTCTGAAATAATCCTTGAAGTCATTGATAAGAGCAACGGTTTTGTCGAATATTTCTTTGTTTTCACATCGTCTCATCAAAAGATGCTCCGCACCGAACATTTCGGGAACCTCGGTAAGCACCGAGCTTCCTCCCATAGATATCAGCTTGTCGCTTATTCTTCCTACAAGGGGATTTGCGGTTATTCCGCTGTAACCGTCGCTTCCTCCGCATTTTAAGCCCAGCTTCAGCTTTGACACGGGAAGCTTGGTTCTTTTATAACGGCTTGCATATTCTTTGAGCTCGGATATGATTTTTACGCCTTCTGCAATCTCGTCTTCAACGTCCTGAGTGTTTAGAAATCTGACTCGTTCGGTATTGTAGTTGCCGATAGCCTTTTTAAACTCTTCTATGTTGTTGTTTTCGCATCCGAGACCGAGAACAAGTACCGCTCCCGCGTTGGGATGATGAACCATTCCCGAAAGGATTTTTTGTGTTACCGACATATCGTCACCAAGCTGAGAACAGCCGTTGGGGTGTGGAAAGAATAATGCACCGGTCAGCGAAGCCAGCTTTTCGGCAACCTTGTTTACACAAACAACCGTATTTACTATCCAAACGTCGTTTCTTATGCCCACGACTCCGTTTTCTCTCAAATATCCCATGAAGTAAGCTTCGTTGTCAGCTTCTTTTTGGGGTGAAAAGCGTGGCTCATAGGTGTAGGTAAGGTTGTTACCGAGTGCGGTCTTTAAATTGTGAGAATGTACGTGATCGCCCTTGTTTATATCGCACTCGGCGATACCGATAGGCTGACCGTATTTTATTATTTCTTCACCTTTTTTTATGTCTCTTCGAGCGTATTTGTGACCGTCGTTAAGATTTATTTCTACGTTGTCAAGCTCGTGTATTAACATATTTTTCTACCTCCTCGGCAAGAAAGCTGAGGTCTGCGTCCCAAAGCGATACGTTGGAAAGAATTTCTTTTGTGCTGTGTGTTTTCAAAAATTCGGTAACGTCGGGAGCATCGTTTGTCAAGTCGGTTTTGTAAAGCTCAATAAGCTTTGCAAATGAGAAAATCAACGTGTTTGGCATCTTGTTAAATTTCTTTATATATTCAAGAATGGACGGAAGTACACGAACCTTGAATTTGCTTACCGAGTTAAGTACGATAGAGCTCCAGTAGTGCTTTATGTATGGATTTGAGAAACGCTCCAATACGCTGTTGGCGTAGGCTTCAAGCTCATCCTTGGGAAGATCGAGAGTGGGGATTATTTCCTCAAATATGCACTTTTCAGCGTGTGTCCTCATAGTTTTGTCGTCCATACAGCTTTTTACCGTGTTAAATCCCTCCAGAAGAGCATAAGCCACAAGAGAGGTGTGTGCTCCGTTGAGAATACGTACCTTTCTCGTGCGGTACATCTCAAGCTTGTCTTGGGTTACTATTACGTTGAGTCCCGCCTTGGAGAAGGGAAGCTCGGCTTCTATATCGCAGTCGGCTTCGATTACCCAAAGGTGGAAAAATTCGGAGGTGTTAAGCATATTGTCCTCGTATCCGAGGTCAATATTTTCGCCTCTGGGGTATCCTGTATTGATTCGGTCAACGAGTGTGTTGCAGAAATGGTTTTCAGAATTTATCCAAGCAACGAAAGCCTCTTCCAATTCCCAGCGCTCGGCGTATTTTAACACAGCCTTTTTCAGATTGTCTCCGTTTCTGTCTATAAGCTCGCAGGGGAGAATGATAAAACCGTCAAGCCCCAGCTTAAATCTTTTATAGAGCAACTGTGTCAGTTTTGCGGGGAAGGTCTTTGCGGGAGCACTTGACAAAAGATCTTCTTCGTCATAGCAAATGCCCGATTCTGTAGTGTTGGATATAATGAATCTGAAATCAGAGTTTTCGGCAAGCTTCAGATATTCGTCATAGTTGTCGTAAGGCTTTACACAACGGGAAATGACGTCTACGACAGTTTTTTCAACACCTTCCACACCTCTTATAAGGTGGGTGTAAACGCAGTTCTGTGCCGTAAGCATATCGCACATACCTTCTTTTATGGGTTGTACGACAACCACGCTGCCGTCAAATTCTGTCTTTTCATTCAGTGCTTGAAGCATCCAATCGGCAAATCCGCGCAGGAAGCCGCCTTCGCCGAACTGGATTACTTTTTCAGGGCGTATTTTTTTATTGAAATTCATAACTATCCTCCCAAAATAATATTACAAGTTAATTGTATATCAAAAAAACAATATTTTACTTGATATATTTGACTGAATAATGGTATACTCTTGATTTTTTTGATATTTTGTGTTATAATGAAAAAAAGGAGTTGAAAAGCTTTGAATTTGAGTGAAAATATATATCGCAGTGATTTTTATTATGACAATACCAGGAGTGCTTCGGGTGGAAATACCAGACTGCATTATCACCAGAACTATGAACTGTATTTTCTTGAAAAGGGAAACTGCAATTATTATGTTGATGACAGATACTGTACCTTGCGTGCGGGAGATCTGATGTTCATTCCCAATGGTCGTGTTCACCGTACAAATTATGATAAAGGGCTCCATTCCAGACGTCTGATAAATTGCGGAGAAGAATATATACCGAGTGAAATTTTGAAAGACCTTGACGAGACGTATATATTCAGAAACCCCGATACGATTGGCGAAATAGAGGAAATATTTGAGCTTATTGAAAAAGAATATTTTGTACACGATGAATACAGTATGAGAATGATGAAAAGCCATACTCACAGACTCTTTTATTTTTTAGCCCGCCACAGAGAGGAAAATTTGGGGTCACTGTCGGAAAACAAGATAGTGGAAAAGGTCGTAGAGTATGTGAAAAAGAATTATACTCACGAAATAAGCTTAACCGAGGTAGCCGAAAAAAATGCCGTCAGCAGTGAACATCTGTCCAGGCTATTTAAAAAGGAAATAGGTGTCGGTTTTAACGAATACGTCAATTCACTACGACTCAGACAAGCAGAGTTTATGTTGCGTAATGAGGACGGAAAATCGGTGTCAGAGATTGCTTTTGCCTGTGGTTTTAACGACAGCAACTATTTTTCATACCGCTTTAAAAAGACGTATGGTGTTTCTCCGATAAACATAAAAAATAAAGAATCTAAATAAACGCAGACCGCACAGAAAAGCTGTGCGGTCATTTTTTAAAGCAGCGTTATTTTTGTTTTGTTCTTTGTCATACAGTCATCGCCGACAAAAATTTCAATGTCGCCTTGTTCAACCAGATAATTACCTCTTTCATCAAAGAATCCAAGCTCATCGTAACCGAGGGGGAGGGTGATTTCTTTTTCTTCACCCGCCTCAAGTTCGATTTTCTTAAATCCTTTAAGCTCCTTCTGCGGTCTGATATAGGAGGCAATAATGTCGTGAATATAAAGTTGAACCGTTTCTTTGCCTTTTCGTGTGCCCGTGTTTTTAACCGTTACAGAAACCTCAATACATTCGCCCTCTTTCAGCTTTTCAACCGTTATAGATGGCGTATTTACTTTTGGTGCGGAAATTTCAAAGGTGGTGTACGAAAGACCGAAGCCGAAAGGATACATAGGCACAGCGGGGATATCAAGATATCCGCTGAATCCGGGCGTGGTTCTTATTACGTTTTCTGTGCCGTAATAAGAATTTATCTTTTTTGCAGGTAAAAGTTCGTTGTAATAAAGCGGAATGTGTCCTGTGGATTTAACAAAGGTTACGGAGGATTTTCCGCTGGGATTTACGTCGCCGAAGATAATGTCGCAGGCTGCGTGGGCGGTTTCCGTACCGCAGTGCCAAGCGTAGAGAATCGCATCAAGATAGGGTTCTATGGGCTGAAGAGCAAGAGGTCTTCCGCCAATGATAACACCAACCACTTTCTTACCGGAAGCGTGTGCTTCTTTTGCAAGCTGAACCTGATTTTCCGAAATCTCAATTTCCGCTATGCTGTTGGCTTCTCCGGAAACAAGACTTCCTTCTCCCAGGGCGAGGACGATAACACCGTCGTTTTTGAAAAATTCCAAGGAGGCTTTATTGTATATAATATCGTTCTTTACAGTAACTAAACTACCGCCGTTGGCGTCTACTACTTCTGTGATAGCCTCTTCCATTGTGGTAATGATGCTTACCTCACCGTCACCCGACCAAGAGCCCTTTAACGAATGTCTTTCTTGAGAGAAGGGCCCTGCCAAGATTATTTTTTCGTCCTTGTTGAGAGGCAAGAGGTTATTGCTGTTCTTTAAGAGAAGCATAGATTCTCCCGCAATCTCTCTTGCAAGCTCTATGTGAGGCTTCTTGTCAATTTCAACGAATTCTCTGAATGGATCGTCAAAAAGTCCGCAGGCGAATTTTATTCGAAGAACGTTGCGAACCGCCTCGTCAATATATTTTACGTCAAGCTTTCCTTCGTTTACCAAAGATTCAAGATTATCGGCATAACAGGAGAGATCCATATCCATATCTACTCCGCTCTTGATTCCAAGCTCGGCACATTCCTTGAGATCTCTTGCCACGCCTTCTCTTATCATCTGCCTTATGGAGCCCCAGTCCGATACCACAAAGCCCTCAAAGCCAAGCTCGCCGTGAAGAAGCTCGTTGATGTAGTACGGACTTGCGGCAACGGGAACTCCGTTTATATCGTTAAAAGAACTCATGACAGTAGCACAGCCTGCGTTTACTGCGGCTCTGAATGCGGGGAGCACACAGTTTTGAAGCGTGTATCCCGAAATATCGGTTGTGTTGTAATCACGGCCGCCTTCGGAAAATCCGTAACCGAGATAATGCTTTGCGCAAGCTACAAGCGAATCGCGGTTTGCCAGATCGTCCTCGTCGGAGCCTTGAAATCCCTTAACGGCTGCTTCCGCAAAGCGAGCTCCAACGTAAGGGTCTTCGCCCGGTCCCTCAATTATTCTGCCCCAACGTGGGTCGCGTGTAAGGTCTACCATCGGCGAAAAAGTCCAGTGTATGCCTTCCGCGGTAGCTTCTTTTGCAACTGCTCTGTAGCATTTTTCAACAAGTTCCGGATTGAAAGCACAAGCCGAGGCAAGGGGAATAGGAAATACAGTGCGGTGTCCGTGTATAACGTCTCTGCCGAAAATAAGCGGAATACCGAGACGGCTTTCGTTAACGGCAATTTTTTGAAATTCGTTGTAATATTCGGTATAGACCTTGTATTCGTCGGTGTTTCCTGCGGTTGACGTAGCCGCAAGAATCATCGAGCCCATTTCGCCATTTCGGCACATATCCTCATATTTCTTTTGCTGTTCGGGATTTTTAGCTTTTGAAGACTGGTTCAACTGACCGATTTTTTCTTTTAAGGTCATTTTTTCAAGCAGTTCGTTTACCTGCTTGTCAAATCGTTTGAAGTTTTGCTTGTTTATACTCATTTTTACGTCCTTTCACAAAATGTTTGCAACATCAATTATATATAACAAAGCTGATTTTGTCAATAGAAAAGGGCAGAAAAAACTGCCCTTTGGTTTGTTTTAGTTCTGGGTTCCGTTAATATTTCCCCAACGGCTTTCATCGTCAGAGGGAAGAATATTTATAA
>JAFTLM010000094.1 GCA_017455945.1 Clostridia bacterium
AGGGATGCGTAGGATTTGACTGGTTCAAGATGTGGGATAATGACCCCACAGACCCCAATGCGGATGTTTCAAACAGAGACTCCAATAAGGGTATGTACTCTAATGAGGGAACAGAATATACCGACCTCACGGACTATATGAAAGAACTCAACGACCAGAAATATACGGTTATTGAATTCTTTGACGCAAGATAATTCCAACAGAGCCGACTTTTGTCGGCTCTGTTTTAAAAAATATAACCGTGTAAATCTGAACATTGAAGTTAATTAAAAAAGTTTCTAAACAAATGAAAAGTAAAAAACACATAAAAAATGCTGATTTTACATAGACAAATTTTGACTTTTATGGTATAATCAAAAACAGAATAGATTTATAAAAGGAGATTCACAGAGTATGAAACGTTTTATAGCTCTTATGCTTTGTTCTCTTATGTTGCTCACATCTTGCGGCGGAGCAGACAATAAGACCGGAAACAATGCAACAGATATCCCCGAAGTAACAGATGCTCCGGAAGTAACGGACGCTCCCGAAGTGACCGATGCGCCCGAAGTAACCGAAGCACCGGAGACCGATCCTCCCGTACAGCGTGAGGATTACACCATCGAAGTTAAAGAGGATACGTATGCCTATAAGGCAACGGGCGGCGGAGAGGTCGATAATAACTTTGGCTCTGCGGCAGATATTCAGATAAAGACCTCGCCAAACGCTCCTATTCGTTATACTTATCTCAAATTTGATATATCTTCGCTTGCGGACGATAATGATTTTACCGCTATAGACCTGGAGCTTATGCTCAAGTGGAAACAGAACGACCCGGGCAACCCTGAGTTTGCTGTTGTTGAAATTTACGGTGCTCCCACTGACTGGAGCGAAACAACTCTTACCTTCAATAACCGTCCTCAGCCGTTCGAGTTAATTTGTTCCAGAGATGATATAGGCGGTACCGGCAAAGTGTTTGAGTTTCCCGTTGCATCTTATATCCGTTACGTACTTGAAAACGGTGAAACTCAGGTGGCGTTCTTTATCAAAGAAGCAACAAGCACCCCGCTTCACATTGGTTTTGAATCGAGAGAAAGTTCAAAGCAAGGACCTCAGCTTGAAGTTTATTATGGCACTAAGATCGATAATTCATCCTATGGGAATTCAACTGTAAAAGAGCCCGAACTTTCAAAAACAGGACTGGATACTATTATCGGGTTGCATAAGATTGAGGCAAAAAGAATTGAGGCGGTAGAAGATACATACGTTCAAGCGGGAAAAACAGCGGATACCAATTTCGGTTCTTCCGATACGATTGATTTTAAGGCCATGGGGGCTACACCAAATGAGTACTATAGGATAGCCTTGTTGAAATTTGATGTTTCGGAATTGAAAAATACAGAATACGATAAAGTTTATCTTGAACTTAACTGTACTTTGATTGAAAAGGAAGATTCACCCACACGCATAAATGTTTACGGCTGCTTTCCATACGATTGGGAAGAAAAATCGGTTACTTATAACACGCTTCCCGAAAGAGAGGATTTTGTAACTTCCGTTGTGGTTTCGGGCGTGGGCGTTGTGCGAATAGACATCACTGATTACGTTACACGTGTTTCCAAATCGGGACTTCCTCAGTTATCTTTGTATTTGGAAGGAGATGCCGATTCTGTACGCAGATTGAATTTCACCTCGAAAGAGGCGGATCACGGAGCTCCTGCACTGTCTTTGTCTATAGGCGATAAAAAGTTCAGTACGTATTTGACGTATAGCAATGAAAATCCTTGGGATGTGGCTATGGAGCGAGTTTCTGCCTGGCTTCACAGATGGGAAATAATAAAGCAGGGCGGAGACAAAAATATCGTACGGCTCGAAAAAGATATGAGTGAATATTCTGTTTTGGTAGGTGCAACAAACGCAAGTAATACCAAGGGTGCGGAAACAAAGTATACCGATTATCCGACAAGACTTGTATCTACACTTAAAGGTTATGCCGAAAGTACTGTGGAAACCGAAAAGTACGACATATACGGCGGACTTATGGACGAGTCGATGAAACAGGAAGCAACCGGCTTCTTCTATGTGAAGAAAATCGGTGACAGATGGTGGACTGTTGACCCCCTCGGATATCCTTTCTTCCGAACCGCTGTTGTTACTATAATCGCAGGTTCCTCCGATAATCAGAGAGCAGTTGTTAAGCAAAAATACGGGGATAATGCAACGTGGGCTCAGGTAACAACCGACAGACTTAAAGAGCTTGGATTTAATTCTGCGGGAGGATGGTCGTCGATAGGATCTCTTATTAAAGCAAACGAACCCATCACCCAAACTCATATTATGTACGTGGCCAAGAAGTATTGCCAAGAAAACGGACTTGACGTTTCCGAAGGAGGAAATACGTCTCTACTCTATAGCGTAATTCCTGTATTTGACCCGGATTATGAGGTTAAGGCTAATGAAACTGTTAGGAACGCAGTGTCTGTTTATGCCACAAATCCGAATGTTTACGGTTGGATGAGTGATAACGAATTGCCCGATTCTCACAGAATGCTTGACAGTGCGTTGACACTTAATACGGCTGATGAAAGATTTGTATATACTTACGCTACGGCGTGGACCTTTATGTATCTTAAAACCGGTAAGGAAGATGTTTCTATTGATGACGTTACTGATGAACTCAGAGCCGAGTACCGTGCAATGGTTTATGACAGGTATTTTGAGGTGGTGTCCAACGCCCTTGACAGATACGCCCCATACCATCAGTATATGGGATGTCGTATGCTTGCGGGGTGCTATAAGGATGAATACGTAATGCGTGTCGCCGGATATTGGTGTGATGTGATCACCTATAACTACTACAATGCGTGGGATGCAGATTTTGAACTTGTGGCAAATCAGGTTTCGTGGGCAGGTAAGCCATTCGTTGTTACCGAATGGTACGCAAAGGGAATGGACGTCTGGGAAAAAGATAATCGTATGACTAATGAGTCGGGGGCTGGCTGGACAGTTAAAAATCAGGACGCAAGAGGTAAATTTTATCAGAATTTCGGACTCTCGCTTCTCGAGTGTAAGGGCTGTGTCGGCTTTGACTGGTTCCTTTTCTGGGATAATGACCCCGATGACCTTACTGCCGATCTTTCAAACAGAAATTCCAATAAGGGAATTATAGATAATAACGGAAACGAATATACAGAGCTTACCAAATATATGGAAGAGCTTAATAATCAAAAATATAATATTATTCGATTCTTCGATGCAAGATAAAATCACAAAGGGCTACAGTAAAGTAGCCCTTTCTTTGTTTGTTTTGCACAAATGCGTGTGATGAAATTCTCTTTTTTACATATTGAAAAGGAAATCTTTTTATGGTAAAATTAAAGTGTAAATTTTTATTTTGAGAGGACGAGTTTATGAAAAAAATTTTTGCATTGTTGCTGGCTTGCCTTATGTTGTTCGGTGCATGCGGGCCTACAACACAGGAGCCCTCTGTAACAGATGCTCCGGTTGCAACAGATCCAAGTGTAACCGATCCGGTTGTTACGGAACCAATAGTAACCGAGCCGATTGAGACTACACCGATCGAAACCGAACCTGTTGAAACAGAGCCTATTGAAACAGAGCCTATTGAAACAGAGCCTACAGTTCCGGTAGAACGCTTTGATCATACCATTGATGTAAAAGAGGATACCTATGTCCTTAATAAGGATAGTAACGGCGACAAGTCGGATGCTAACTTTTCGACCGAAACACTTATAGATTTGAAATCCAATAAGGGAAGTCTTACAAGATACGGATTCTTGAAATTTGATATTTCGTCGCTTAAGGGTGACAACGACTTTACATGCATCGACCTTGATATCACGGTTACGTGGAAGCAGTTTGACGCGGGAAATCCCGAACTTGCTACTATTGAGGTGTACGGTTGTGATACCGAGTGCGATTTGAGCACAGTAACCTTTAATTCACAGCCCATAATTCTTGATCTTATTTGCTCAAACGACAAGA
>JAFTLM010000095.1 GCA_017455945.1 Clostridia bacterium
ATATATTTTAGTAAACCGATGTACCACATAAGGAGGATATTTATGAAATTCGGAAAAATTATCTCTTTGATTTTTGTTTTTGCCTTCAGTCTCACTATGATTGCAGCAGCCGAGACACAAAGCAATGTGGTGGTAAGTCCCGCACTCAATATAATATCGGAGAATAGCCATATGGCGTTGTCCTGCGTGGCGGAAAGCGACCTTGAGTTTGAGTCCGAGGATTTTGAACGAGCCCTCAATATATCTAAAGTCACGTCAATAACTCTGACAAATTTGCCCGAAAGAAGTGAAGGTATACTGTACCTGGGCGGTAACGAGGTTGTCGAGGGGCAAACTGTGTCGCGTGCCGATATAGGCCGTCTCAGATTTGAGTTTCTGGGTGAAAATGTAAACCAAAGCGCCTTCAGCTTCTTTACCAATTTCGGAAGGCACGAAATAGAGTGTATGCTGTATTCGCTCAAGTATACAAATACAGCTCCCACAACCGAAATAGGCGGCGTTGCGGAGGCTTCAACATATAAAAACGTAAGCTGTTACGGACGGCTTCCCGCGTATGACCGAGAAGGCGATAAAATATATTTTGAGGTAGTAAAGCAACCCTCAAACGGACTTCTTAAAGTCGACGAAAAGGGGGAATACGTTTATACTCCTACTCGCGGATATACGGGGAAAGATAGTTTTCGCTTCGTGGCGGTTGACGAATACGGCAATTATTCGCCCGCAAAAGAGATAAAGCTTGAGGTTGAATCACAGCGTTCCTCACTGGTGTTTTGCGATATAACGGCAGAGGAATATCACGTGGCAGCAATAAATCTTACCGAAAAGGGAATAATGTCGGCAGGTGAAGTGGACGGAGAATTCTATTTTTATCCCGACCATACCGTTGGAAGATTGGAGTATCTCGTAATGGCGATGAAGAGCCTGGGGATACCCGTAAATGCTTCTGCCGAAAAAACAATTTTTTATGATGATGCCGAAATTCCACAAAATCTCAAGGAATACGTAAATACCGCGGTTAAACTCGGATATGTGAGCGGTAAAATAGACGAAAAGGGAAATCTGCTGTTCGCTCCAAACGACAAGATAACCCGTGCCGAGGCGGCTGTGCTTCTGTATAATATGTCGGATTTGAGTGAACCTGTGCTGTGTCCTGTGTTTGCCGACAGTAACAGCTTTCCGTCCTGGGCAGAAAACGCCATAAATTGCCTGGCGTCAAACCGTATTTTGCCGATTAAAAACGGTTTTGTCTCCGCTACTCAAAGCCTGACAAGAGAAGACGGTGCGTATATGTTGTATATGCTCAACGCGGTTTCGTAACCACATAAAAACATAATTGTAAATATATGTAAATATTCCCGTGAAAATAGGTCGAAATCTTAATTTTAAAAAAATCGATTTTTATAGTATAATTGACAGTGGTTCAACACCGCAAAAATAAAGGAAGGACTAAAAACATGAACTCTTCAGATGTAAAAATTGAAAAACAGAATATTGCGTCTCATTGCAAGGAAATATGCGGAAAAACGGTTAAATACACACTCAGCAGAGTGTCGGAAAATGCGTATGAGATTTCGGCCTTTCGGGAGACGGCGGAAGAAAGTGCAATCTTTTACTGTGATTTCTTTCAGGCAGCAGAGCTTCTTAAGGTGATGGAAAATACAGATACTTTGCCCGAAAATATCAAAGATATTGCCGATGATTTTGCCTGCAGATGAACCGAAAGGATAAAAAAACAAAAAAAATTTTCTAAACTCTTTACAAATCGAAGATTTTCTGTTATAATGTCAAAGTAAACACATTATGTTGTGTTTTAATCTTCGAAAGGGGTCGCAATAGCGAACACAGATTATAATTATGAATTGTCCCGTTTGTAACTTCCAGGATACTAAAGTTATAGATTCAAGACCTACACAAGACGGAAGCAGTATAAGACGCAGACGAGAGTGTCCCCAGTGCCTTAAGAGATTCACCACATTTGAAATATTGGAGACGGTTCAGATATTTGTTATAAAGAAAGACGGAACAAAAGAGATGTTTGATAAGAACAAACTTCTTGCGGGCGTTCTTAAGGCTTGCCAGAAACGTCCGGTAAATGCCGAGGACATTGTTTCCGATATAGAAACCGAGCTTCAGAATACGCTTACCCAGGAAATCGAATCGGGCAAACTCGGTGAAATGGTAATGAGAAGGCTTAAGGATGCGGATAAGGTTGCCTACGTCAGATTTGCTTCGGTTTATAGGGAGTTTAAGGATATAGATACTTTTTTTGCCGAACTCAACGAGCTCAGAGGCGAGCAGGAGAAATGATAAATGAGCAGAAAAGTCCGACTGTGTCGGACTTTTTGTGTTGTAAAATGTTCACACATAATTTAATAAATAAACTAAAATGTTATATGGTGAGTTAATCAAGAAAGAGTATAATTTAAAATCATAATTGTGCGAGTATAAACAAAAAGTAAGGAGATTTTATGAAAAAAGTAATAAGCGGAGTAGGCGGATTTTTGAAAAAACATAAAAAAGGCGTGATTGCGGTTATAGTTATAGCCGTTATCGGTATAGTTTTGTTTGGCTGTCCTAAGGATGAAAGTAAAAAATACTCAACCGACACGGCAAAACTGCGTGACATAGCAAATTATAACAGCTATGTCGGAACTGTTGAATATGACAATGAAAAAAATATAGTTATAAAGGCTAACGCACAGGTTTCCGAGGTATTTGTTGAAATCGGAGACAGCGTTTCCAAAGGTGACGTAATAGCGGTTCTTGACAGTGAAACTCTTGAGAAAAACATATCTAAAACGGAGCTTGCCATTAAAACACAAAAAGTTGCCAACGAGCATACTATTGCAGATGCACAGCGTGCATACGACGACTTAAAGTACGCTCTTGACAATGGCTTGAACGCAACGCTCAATAACGTAAAGTTCCAGAAAGAAAACGCCGAGGATGCACTGGAGAAGCTTTGGGAAAGCTATGATGATTATATGGAGGCGTTGGACGTTGAGCCGCGAAGCGACGCCGTTGACTACCTTCTTTCGGTTAAGAAAAAATACGATGATGCCGTAAAGCATTATGAGCGTATCAAGGAGACGGTAGAGGACAAACAGAAGGAAATATCCGAGTCCGAAACCGTAAGTCCTGATGACGAGCTTGAATTGAGTAGCTATGTTGAGGCAATGAATTCTTCAAAAGCAAAGCTTGATATAGCTTCTGATAACTTCAGACAAACTCTTGAAAATTACTGCGACGTTCACGATCCCGCACTTAAAAAGATAGTTGACGGTATTGAGGACGCTGAAACAGCCTGCAAAAACGCAATGGCTGCATATGATTCTGTAAAGCTCCAGCTTGACCAACAGCTCGTAACGCTTGAGTCAACGGTGAATAAGCTTAAAGATACTCTTTCACTTGAAAGTATGGAAAAAGATCTTGAGATGCTTAAGGATTCTCTTGAGGATTATACCGTAACAGCTCCGTGTGACGGTGTTGTTACGATGTTGATGCTTAAAGAGGGGGATATGTCTGTAGCGGGACAGATCGTTGCTACGGTATCGGAGTTGGATAAGCTTGAAATATCTATCAGGGTTGACGAATATTCCATTCTCGGTGCAACCGAGGGAAAAGACGTTCAGATTTATATTGATTCCATAGACAGAGTTTACGCGGGAACCATAGAATGGATAGCCGATAAGGCTACTGTTGAAAACGGAGTTTCTTATTTCCTTTCAACCGTTGAATTTGTTTCCGACGAATACGTTCGCGGAGGTATGAGTGTTGAAGTTCGCCTTGTAAGAGCAGAAAGTCAGCAGGCTATCAGCGTTCTTGCGTCTGCCGTTGATTACCGTGACGACAATTCGGCATTTGTACTTGTAAAAGATTCCAAGGGCGAATTTGTGGAGAAAGACGTGGTTCTCGGTGTATCCGACGGAATATACGTGGAGATTGTTGAAGGCATCTCGGAGGGCGACATCATATATTACGTTCCCGGAAACGGAATGTTTATGATACCTGAGATGGAGGTTGGAAATGTCAATAAAACACAACAGTAATACACAAAATCAAGGGGATCCTTCGACAAACGGACAGAAAAAAATACTCAGTATGAGGGGGATTTTCAAGGAGTATAAAATGGGAGATGAAACCTCCGTTGTACTCAAGGGCGTTGACCTGGACGTATATGAAGGTGAGTTTCTTGCGATTCTGGGACCTTCGGGAAGCGGAAAATCCACGCTGATGAATATTATCGGTTGTCTTGATACGCCTACGAGCGGAGAGTACTATCTTTCGGGAAAGCATATTGCCAATCAAAGCGAAAAGGAACTGGCACGCATAAGAAGTCAGGAGATCGGATTTATTTTTCAGTCCTTTCATCTTCTGCAAAGGCACAGTGCGCTTGAAAACGTAGAGCTTCCGCTTATATATGCCAACAAATCCAAAAAGCAGAGAACAGAGCTTGCCGAAAAGATGCTGTGCCGTGTGGGACTTGAGGATAAAATGTATCACTATCCAAACCAGATGTCCGGCGGACAGCAGCAGCGTGTTGCAATAGCAAGAGCAATAGTTACCAATCCCACAATCCTTCTTGCCGATGAGCCTACGGGAGCTCGTGACCAAAAGACGGGAGCTCAGGTTATGGAAATCTTTAATGAGCTTAATGCTGAGGGCAGAACGATTATAATGATTACTCACGACGTCAACATAGCCAGACACGCCAAGAGAATCGTGCGTATCCTTGACGGATATCTCAGCGAGGGAGGTGTTGAGGATGCCTAAATTCGGACTTATAAAGCAGAGCTTTAAAATGTCTGTCAGAAACATTATGAGTAATAAAATGAGAGCGTTTCTGACTATGCTCGGTATTATCATAGGCGTTGCCGCGGTTATTGCGCTTGTTACTACAATATCCGGCGTTTCCGACTATATGATGGACGAGTTTTCGAGTATGGGCGCAGGCTCGGTTACGGTAAGTGCCAACGGAACCGCTCTTAAACAAGGTCTTTCGGAGCACGATATGGAAGAAATTGAGGCAATAGACAACGTAAAGGCAGTGTCACCGTCTATTGCTGTTATGACAAAGGTTGAAAAGGACGGAAACGTCAGTGATGAGGTTAGCGTTACGGGAAAAAATCACAGCTATTTCATCAAAAATAACGAAATGGTTCTGTATGGAAGAGCTTTGCTTGAATCGGATATGTCGGGTCAGGTTTTTGTATGTATAGTTGACCGGACCTGTGCCGAAACCTTCTTCCCGGGAGAATCTCCGCTTGGTAAAACCATCAATATCGGCGGAATGAAATACACCGTTGTCGGACTTTGCGAAGATACAGACAGTATAATGGCGGCGATGATGGGAGGAAACGGCGACGGCAGTATCTATATCCCATATAAAAATGCTATGACGATGAACGGTAAAAACAGCATAACAAGTCTTGAGGTGTACGTAAAAGATACCTCTAAAACCGATGATGTCATTGACAAGCTCGAACAAATTTTGGACAATGCCTTCAACCACGAGGACACCGCATACAGCGTTTTCAATATGGATAGCCTGCTGACTATGATGAACACGATGAATGATATGATGTCGGGACTTTTGGCAGGTATCGCATCCATAGCGCTGGTTGTCGGCGGTATCGGCATTATGAATATGATGCTTGTAAGCGTGACCGAAAGGACCAAGGAAATCGGACTCAGAAAAGCACTTGGCGCACAGCCGAGTATAATTCAGCTTCAGTTTCTGCTGGAGTCTATCATTCTTTCTCTTCTTGGAGGAATTATAGGAATTTTAGTTGGTGAGGCTATCTCGTTTGTGTTGATGGTTAATCTTATGAGCCTTGAATTTGCAATAGATATGGGTGCTGTGGCACTTGGATTCTTTTTCTCACTTGCCGTGGGTGTGATTTTTGGTTGGGCACCTGCAAGACGTGCCAGCCGCCTCAATCCTATTGATGCTTTAAGAAGCGAATAATATTTTGCCCTTTGACAGTTTTTGTCAAGGGGCTTTTTGAATATAAAACAGCTTTTTCTGTCAATACTTTTTGTGGAAAGAAAGACAGGAGAAACCTAATGTATTATAACAAAGTAGAAATATGCGGAGTTAATACTTCAAAACTGAAAATTTTAAGCGACGAAGAAAAGAAAGAACTTCTTGTAAAATGTAAAGAAGGCGATGCCATGGCAAGGCAAAAGCTTATATACGGTAATTTGCGGCTTGTTTTGAGCATTATTCAACGATTTACAAGCAGAAATGAGAACCCGGACGATTTGTTTCAGGTTGGCTGTATAGGGCTTATAAAAGCCATAGATAACTTTAATATTGAACTTGACGTTAAGTTTTCCACTTATGCCGTGCCTATGATAATAGGTGAAATACGCAGATACCTCAGAGACAATAATTCAATAAGAATAAGCCGTTCCACAAGAGATATGGCGTACAGAGCACTGCAGGCGAGGGAAGAATTGGCGGCAGAGAAACAGCGGGAGCCCACCACCGACGAGATAGCCGCTAAAATCGGGGAACCTCGTGAATTGGTGGTGAGAGCAATGGAAGCTATAATCGAACCTATATCATTGTACGAGCCCGTGTACAGCGAAAACGGAGATTCGCTGTACGTTATGGATCAACTGAGTGATACGGGAAGCAGTGACGAAATGTGGCTTGAGAGCATCGCTCTTAAAGAGGCGATGAAAAGCCTTAGTGAGAGGGAGCGCAAGATAATCAATATGCGTTTTTATAAAAATAAAACGCAGGTTGAGATAGCGGAGGAAATAGGAATATCTCAGGCACAGGTGTCGCGTTTGGAAAAGGCGGCACTTGAAAGAATGCGTAAGCAGATATAAAAATATTTTGAAATAAAATTTCCAAAACCCCTTGACAAAGTGCGGCGAAAGTGGTATACTATGCGAGTACGAAATAAATCGTGCATGCGGCGTTAGCTCAGCTGGATAGAGTGTTTGGCTACGAACCAAAAGGTCGGGGGTTCGAATCCCTTACGCCGTGCCAAAAAATCCAACTCTTATGAGTTGGATTTTTTGTTATAAAGCGCTTTTTAAGTCTTAAAGGAGTTTTTTATGAGCACAACCGTATACCTTATACGCCACGGTGAATCGGAAGCAAATAACCTCACTATGTTTGCGGGACACATTGATGTTGAGTTGACCGCACAGGGAAAAAAGCAGGCAGACGTTACCGCAGAATACCTTGAAAAGCAGAATTTTCGTCCGAGTGCCATTTATTCAAGCGATTTGACAAGAGCGTATTCAACGGCAGAGAGCATCGCCAAACGCCTGAATATGCCGATTGTAAAGAATGAAGGCTTGCGTGAAATCAACGCAGGCGAATGGGAAGGCGTCAAGTTTGATGAACTGATTAAAAAGTTCAAAGGCAGCTACGGAGTTTGGCTTGAAAATATTGGACGTTCACATTGTGACGGCGGCGAGAGCGTGGCGGAGCTTCAAAAGCGAGTGGTTTCAACCGTTGCGACCCTGGCGGACAAGCATAAGAACGAGGTTATATTTGTTTTCACTCACGCCACTCCTATTCGTGTCCTGGCGGCACACTGTATGAATAAATCTCTTGATGAGGTCAAAGATATCCCGTGGGCAACCAACGCTTCCGTGAGCAAGTTTATATACGATAACGGAGGCTTTGAATTGGTTGAGTACGGCAGAGATGATTTTATGGGTGAGCTGATTACAAAATTCGCAAGCAACGTGTAAATTAAAGCTGAAAAAGAGATGCCTCGGCGTCTCTTTTTTGTTTACAAAGATTACCTTTGCCGAAGATTGTCTAATGTTTAACGAGATTGTGTATTGTGCCAAAAATTTCAAAACCGTATTGCTAAAAGTAACTTTAAGTGATATAATGGATAGGTAAAAATTTCAGTGGAGGCATCAAATGAACATTTTAGTTTGTGTAAAGCAGGTTCCCGGTTCAAATAACGTGGAAGTCGATCCGGTTACCGGTGTGCTTAAACGAAACGGAATCCAGAGTAAGATAAATCCGTACGATCTGTACGGTATAGAAACCGCACTCACCCTTGCCGAAAAGTACGGCGGAAGCGTGGAAAGTATAACAATGGGCCCGCCCCAGGCAAAGGCGGTAATAGAAGAAACGGTTTGTATGGGAGCGAAGTGCGGAACGGTTCTGACCGACAGAAAGTTTGCGGGTGCCGACGTGCTTGCAACCGCGTATACTCTCTCGCAGGGAATTAAAAAATGCGGAGAGTACGACCTCATTATCTGCGGAAAGCAGACCACCGACGGAGATACCGCACAGGTTGGAGCGGAGGTTGCCGAGTATCTCGGACTTCCAAACCTTTCAAACGTCCTTTCGATTGACGATTTTAAAGACGGAAAGCTTTACGTTACCGCAAGCCTTGACGATAAGGTAGTAAAAATGAGTGTGGCACTTCCTTGCCTTATTTCTGTTGATGGAGATATCAATACACCTCGGTTGCCTTCGTACAAAATAAAGAAAGGGCTTAAAGAGGACGCCGTAAAGTTCCTTACATTTGCCGATTTTGACGATCAGAACGCAGACCACTACGGTCTTACAGGCTCGGCAACGCAGGTTGAAAGAATATTCCCGCCCGAAAAGAACGAGCAAAAATTTAACGTGGTCGGGGATGCCGAAAGCCAGTCCGAGGAACTTTTCGGATTACTCAAAAGCAAAAAACTGATATAAGGAGGCAGAAAAATGGGAAAACTCGTTGTAAATCATAATCTTGTTACACCCGAAAAAGCCGAAGCACTCGTAAAGATCTGCCCCTTTAACGCAATCACTTATGAGGGCGGAAAAATTGATATTACGTCGGCTTGTAAAATGTGTAAAATGTGCGTCCGCAAAGGCGGCGGATTGGTCGATTTTGTCGAAGAAACAACCAATGAGATAGATAAATCCGAGTGGAAAGGAATTTGTGTGTACGCCGATTGTACCGGCGGAAAAATACACCGCGTTACGTATGAGCTCTGCGGAAAAGCAAAAGAGCTTGCGACAGTTACGAATCACCCTATATACGCACTTCTTATAGGTCATAACGTGTCTGAGAACGCCAAAGAACTCCTCAGATACGGCGTTGATAAGGTTTTTGTGTATGACAGCGAGGAACTGGCGGAGTTCAGAATTGAGCCCTACACGGCAGCATTTTGCGATTTTATAGATAAAGAAAAACCGTCGTCTATCCTTGTTGGAGCTACAAACTTGGGACGCCAGCTTGCGCCAAGAGTTGCGGCTCGTTGCCGTACAGGTCTTACAGCCGACTGTACCGTTCTTGAGATGAAGGAAAATACCGACCTTGTCCAGATACGTCCCGCTTTTGGCGGTAATATTATGGCACAGATTATCACTCCCAATACAAGACCTCAGTTCTGTACCGCAAGATATAAGGTGTTTACCGAACCCAAGCCTGCCGACAATCCAAACGGTGAGGTTGTAAATATGAAGGTGACTGCCGATATGCTCAAATCGGCTATAGAGGTGATTTCCTCCACAGATAAACCCAAGGATATAGACATTGCCGAGGCAGACGTTATCGTGGCTGTAGGACGCGGAGCTTCAAGCGAAGCAATGCGTGCCCAGGCAAAGGAGCTTGCCGACTTGCTTGGCGGTGTCGTTGCCTGCACAAGACCTATGGTAGAGTCCAATATCTTTGACGCAAAACATCAGATAGGACTTTCGGGAAGAACGGTAAAGCCCAAGCTTATTATATGCCTCGGAATTTCTGGTGCCGTTCAGTTTGCGGCGGGAATGAAATCTTCCGATTGCATCGTGGCTGTAAATACGGATGCCTCCGCCCCCATATTTGACGTGGCACATTATTGTGTTGTGGGTGACGTTAATGAAATCGTTCCCAAGCTTATAAATAAGATAAAGGAGAATCGTGATGTATAATAAAGTAACAAAAGAAGACCTTGCGGTTCTTCAGAATATAGTCGGTGAAAGCGAAGTGCTTTTCGGAGACGCCATAAATCCCGATTACGCCCACGACGAGCTGGGAGGCATTGAAAAAATGCCCGAAGCACTTGTGAGGGTCCGTACAACAGAGCAGGTTTCGGCGGTAATGAAGCACGCATACGAGCATAGTATTCCGGTTACCGTAAGAGGTAGCGGTACAGGTCTTGTGGGCGCGGCTGTTCCGGTTGAAGGCGGAATTTTGCTTGAAACCACCAAAATGAATAAGATTTTGTCGCTTGATAAAAACACCCTGACAGTAACAGTGCAACCCGGTGTGCTCCTTATGGAGCTTGCAGCGTTTGCCGAGGAAAATGATTTCCTTTATCCCCCCGACCCCGGTGAAAAATCGGCAACCATAGGAGGAAATATTTCCACCAATGCGGGTGGAATGAGAGCCGTAAAATACGGTGTAACAAGAGATTACGTCCGTTCTCTTACAGTTGTAATGCCAAACGGCGAGATACTTACTCTCGGTGCAACCGTTGCCAAAAACAGCTCGGGTTACAGCCTTAAAGACCTGGTTATCGGTTCGGAGGGAACACTCTGCGTTATCTGTGAGGCGGTGCTCAAGCTTGTTCCGCTGCCCAAGGTTTCGGTCAGCCTGCTTGTGCCGTTCAAGGATATGAAGAGTGCTATCGAGGCTGTGCCGAAAATTATCTGTACTAAGGTGATTCCCACGGCTATCGAATATATGTCAAGAGATACGATACTGTTTTCCGAGGATTATCTCGGTAAAAAGTTCCCCGACACCAAGAACGACGCCTATATCCTCCTTACGTTTGACGGCAATACCGATGCCCAGGTGGATCAGGATATGAGCATAGTTGCCGACCTCTGTCTTGAAATAGGCGCGCTTGATGCCTATATCGTGGATACTGAGGAACGCAAAAAGTCGGTGTGGTCGGCTCGCGGAGCTTTCCTTGAAGCTATTAAAGCCTCGACTACAGAAATGGATGAGTGTGACGTCGTTGTTCCGGTAAATAAGGTCGACGAGTTTATCAAGTATACTCACGCTCTTGCCGAAAAATACAGCGTGAGAATTCCCAGCTTCGGTCACGCGGGCGACGGAAACCTCCACGTTTATATTTGCCGTGACGCCCTTGAGCAGGAAAAGTGGGAAGAAACTCTGACTGCTTGCTTTGACGATATGTATAAAAAAGCGGAGGCGCTTGGCGGACTTGTTTCGGGCGAACACGGAATAGGATACGCAAAAAAAGAGTTCCTTAAAAAACAGTACGGCGAAACTCCCATTGCAATTATGCAGGGAATCAAAAAAGTCTTTGACCCCAAGAATATTCTCAATCCCGGAAAAGTTTGTTTTTAATTTTGTGTATGCAGAGGTGCGATTTGTGTTGAATCGCACCTTCATTTTTCGAAAGTTTACAAAATAGAGTTGACAAAATCCTTTAAAGATAATATAATGTATGTTGATTGAAATTTGAGAGGCGACGGTATGAAAGAAAGTATTTTCAAAAAAATAGAAATCGGTTACGACGGCTTCTCCAAGGGACAGAAGGCGATTTCCGACTATATAATCGGACATTATGAAAAGGCGGCGTATATGACCGCAGCAAAGCTCGGAGAGCTTGCCAACGTGTCCGAGTCTACGGTGGTTCGCTTTGCTTGCCAGCTTGGCTTTGACGGATATCCCGATTTTCAAAAGAGCTTGCGTGAGCTTGTGCGTACAAATCTGACCTCATTTGAACGTGTCGAGGTGTCGGATTCAATTATAGGCGACAAGGATATCCTCACCCAGGTTCTGCTTGCCGATGCCGAAAAGCTGAGAAATACCCTTGATACCATAGACCGTAAAGCCTTTGAGGATGCGGTAGATAAAATAATTACCGCAAAACGCATATATATACTCGGAGTACGTTCGTCGGCAACGCTTGCGGGATTTTTGCATTATAATCTCCGTATGGCGTTTGATAATCTTACTCTCGTACAGACAACATCGGGAAGTGAAATGCTGGAACAGCTTATGCACATAAGCAAGGACGACGTTATGATAGCGATAAGCTTTCCGAGATATTCAAAACGTATTGTCAACGCCGTTGAGTTTGCAAGGGATAAAGGTGCGGATATAATCGCTCTTACCGACAGTAATGCTTCGCCTATCGCGCAGAACGCAGACCAGGTGCTTGCGGCAAGCAGCGATATGGCGTCTTTCGTGGACTCGCTGGTGGCTCCTATGAGTATAATAAACGCAATCGCAGTGTCGCTTGCCAAGAAGAAGAAAGAAGAACTGACTATTCGCCTCAAAACACTTGAGAAAATATGGGACGACTACGACGTTTACGATAAGAATTATGAATGATAAACGTAAAGTGATAGTTATAGGCGGAGGGGCTGCGGGAATGATGGCGGCAATAAGCGCCGCAAGATACGGTGTCGATGTTACTCTGCTTGAAAAAAACGACCGTCTTGGAAAAAAGCTCCGTATAACGGGCAAGGGAAGATGTAATCTCACAAACGATTGCGATACCGAAGAGTTTATGAGGAACGTTCCTACCAATCCAAGATTTTTGTACGGAGCGTTAAACAGATTTTCCACCGAGGATACCAAAGCGTTTTTTGAGGAGCTCGGAGTTCCCCTTAAAACCGAAAGAGGAAAACGTGTATTTCCCGTATCCGATAAGGCTCAGGATATAGTTGACGCTTTGTCGCGAGCCTGTAGGGAAGAGGGCGTTAAGATAATTTGCCAAAAGGTAAAAAGCCTTGTAATATCCGACGGGGCGGTTGTTGGGGTAAACACCGAAAAAGTTCAGTATCTCTCCGATGCCGTTATAGTCGCCACGGGCGGAATGTCCTATAAACAGACGGGCTCGGACGGTGACGGATACCGATTTGCAAAACAACTGGGATTAAAGGTTACCGAGCTTGTTCCGTCGCTGGTTCCCATAGTTTCCGACAGTAAGGTCTGTCCGAGAATGCAGGGACTGTCACTTCGTAACGTGGCAATAAAAATAATAAATAAGACCAACGGCAAAAAGATTTACGAGGATTTTGGGGAAATGATGTTCACTCATTTTGGAGTTACAGGTCCCCTGGTTCTTTCGGCTTCGGCACACATTCCCGATATAAATTCGGTGCCTTACGAGGCTCAGATAGACCTGAAGCCCGCACTTGACGAAAAGACGCTTGATAACAGATTGCTTAACGACTTTTCAAAATTTGCCAATCGAGATTTCGCCAATTCTCTCGGAGAGCTTCTGCCGCAAAAGATGATAGACGTGGTGGTTGAGCTGTCGGGTATACCGCCGCATAAAAAGGTCAATTCCATAACCAAAGAAGAGAGGCAGAGATTGCTTGAGCTTATAAAATGCTTTCCAGTGTCTCTCGACCGCTTCCGTCCTATAAACGAGGCGATAATAACCAAGGGCGGAGTTGATGTGAAACAAATCGTTCCAAGCACTATGCAGGCAAAGGGAATAAGCGGACTTTACTTTGCAGGCGAAGTACTTGACGTTGATGCCTATACGGGCGGATTTAATCTTCAAATAGCATTTTCCACAGCCGTGGTTGCGGGCGAAAGTGCCGCAATGGGCGAGTGGTGACAGGAGGAAAATATGAAATTTCAGTATCTCGGAACGGCTGCCGCTGAAGGCATCCCCGCACTTGTGTGTAACTGTGAACGTTGCGTTCGTTCAAGAGAAATAGGAGGTCGTGCGTTGAGAACGCGTTCTCAGGCTATAATCGACGATAAGCTGCTGCTGGATTTTCCGGCGGATACGGTTGCGCATACCCTTGCGCACAAAATAGATTTGATAAAGGTTACCGATTGTATAATTACTCATACTCACAGTGACCATCTGTACCCCGCCGATTTCGAAATGTTCCGTCCGGGCTTTGCTTTTACGCCGGAGGGCTGGCATATGACCTTCCACGGGTCAACCAGAGTAGGCGAGAAGATACTTCCTCATCTTGCGGGTAAACTTACCGATATGAATATAGTTTATTTTGAAGAGGTCGAGACGTATGTGCCTAAAAACATCGGAGGATATACCGTTACACCTCTTAAGGCTATCCACGATCCTAAATCGGGACCATTGTTCTATCAGATATCAGACGGTGAAAAAACTGTTCTTTACGCCAATGATACCAACTATTTTGACGATTCCGTGTGGGAATACTGGGAAAATACCAAGCCCTACTTCAATATGGTGTCACTTGACTGTACAAATGCGTGTAAGCCTCTGACCTATATAGGACATATGAGCTTTGCGGAAAATTTAAAGGTCCGCGACCGTATGCTTGAAATGGGGATTGCAGATAAAAATACCAAGTTTATAAGCAACCACTTCTCCCATAACGGTACTAACGTGGTGTATGACGATTTTGTGGCAATAGCCGCAAAAGAAGGCTTTCTTGTTTCCTATGACGGAATGACACTTGATATATGAATATAAAGGAAAATTAAAATATGAAATTTCAGTATCTTGGAACGAGTGGCTCCGAGGGAATACCGGCACTTATGTGTTCTTGCCAAAACTGTGCAAGGACAAGAAAGATTGGCGGAAGAGCGTTCAGAACGCACGCACAGGCGATAGTTGACGGAAAGCTTCTTATAGATTTTCCCGGCGAAACCCTGGTTCATACTTATATGCATAACGTGGACCTGCTGGGTGTTACCGACTGCCTCGTTA
>JAFTLM010000096.1 GCA_017455945.1 Clostridia bacterium
ACCACCCGGTTGAGCATCTTGTGTATGCATCCAGCTCCTCGGTTTACGGCTCAAATAAGAAGATCCCGTATTCCACAGACGATAAGGTGGATAACCCCGTAAGCCTTTATGCGGCAACTAAAAAGTCCAATGAGCTTATGGCTCACGCCTATTCAAAGCTTTATAATATTCCATCTACCGGATTGAGATTCTTTACAGTCTACGGTCCCGCGGGACGTCCCGATATGGCTTATTTCGTATTTACGAACAAGCTTCTTAAGGGAGATACCATACAGATATTCAATTTTGGAAACTGTAAACGTGACTTTACGTACGTTGACGATATAGTTGAGGGTGTCAAGAGAGTTATGACTTGCGCTCCCGAAAAGAAGAACGGCGAAGACGGACTTCCGCTTCCTCCTTACAGAGTATATAATATAGGCAACAACAGCCCTGAAAATCTGCTTGATTTCGTTGATATCCTTCAACAAGAGCTTATCCGTGCTAAGGTGTTGCCCGAGGACTATGATTTTGAAGCACACAAACAGCTTGTTCCCATGCAGGCAGGTGACGTGCCGATAACTTATGCCGATACAAGTGCGCTTGAACGTGACCTCGGCTTCAAGCCATCTACACCTTTGAGAATGGGCTTGAGAAAGTTTGCCGAGTGGTACTACGATTTTTATATTAAAAAATAATTCCGGGAGGCGTATATGAGATTTGGTGTTTCGTCTTACAGCTTTTCTAAATATTTGTCGGATACAAAATGCGGTTATATAGCGATTTGTGATTTGGCAAAGGAAATGGGATTTGAGGGTATAGAGTTTATAAATCTCAAAAACGAAAAATGGGGTGAAACAGACAACGAGCTTGATATTGCCGAAAGAATACGTGAATACTGCAAGAAAATTGAGCTTGAAATAATCGCCTATACCGTCGGAGCCAACTTTTTAGCGGACGATATTGATGGCGAAATGGCAAAGTTGAGACATAACGTTGATATTGCCGAAAAACTCAGTGCGCCTCTTATGAGACACGATGTTGTATATAAGCTTCGTGATAAAGCGGGATATACCTATAAGGACGCCATAGCCGAAATAGCACCGCTTGTAAACGAGATTTCAAACTATGCTAAGTCAAAGGGAATTGTTACTTGTACGGAAAATCACGGCTTTGTTTTTCAAGCCCCCGAACGGGTAAAAGAGCTTATAGACACAGTCGATAACCCCAATTACGGCTGGCTTCTGGATATGGGAAATTTCCTCTGTGCCGATGTCGAGCCTGTGAGTGCGGTTAAAATCGCGTTTCCGTATGCCGTGCACGTACACGCCAAGGACTTCTTGTTCAAAAGCGGTGATGAGCCCAAGCCCGCAGGATTTTCTATAACCACGCTTGGCGGAAACTATCTTCGCGGAACTGTAATAGGACACGGCGTCGTTCCGGTTAAAAAATGTATCGATGAATTAAAAAATGCAGAATATAACGGTTGGCTTTCGCTGGAGTTTGAAGGCCAGGAAAATGTTTTGCAGGCAATAAAAGACGGCTTGGCTAACCTAAAAACCTACGTTGGTGGTGAGAAGTAATGTTTGATTGGGGTAAAATCAAATCTCCTATTATTCTCTTGGGCTCTGAAAAAACAGCCTACCGTGACCCCGCAGTGTGGTACGAGAACGGCAAATTTTATTTGTTTTGTACATACGTTGAGTGTGTTGACGGCGGTCCGTATCTGACAACGGTGCTTTCCACCAGTACCGACCTTGTTAATTGGACAAATCCTAAAGAGCTTACTGTAAGAGACAGAAGCAAGAATTTCTCCAGTCCGGGTAACGTAATAAAGACCGAAAAAGGATATTTTCTCTGCTTGCAGACATATTGCCGTGAAAACGGTGATAAGTACGGAAACGATAATTGCCGTCTCTGGACTATGAGAAGCGACGACCTTGAAAACTGGGACTCCCCCACATTGCTGAAAGTGAAAGGCGATATTCCTGTTTCCGAAATGGGAAGAATGATAGATCCGTTTATCGTAAAAGACCTTGCCGATGATAAAAAATGGTGGTGCCTTTATAAACAAAACGGCGTTTCGATGTCATATTCATATGACTTGGAGAACTGGACGTATCACGGAAAAACGCCTTGCGGAGAGAACGTATGCGCACTTCGCGACGGTGATTCTTATATGATATTCCACTCGCCGCCCAACGGAATCGGCGTTTTAAGAACCTGTGACCTTACTCATTTTAAAGAAGAGGGCGAGTTGATTACGCTGGGGCAGAATGAATGGGATTGGGCAAAGGGCAGAATTACCGCAGGCTTTGTGCTGGATTTGAAAAATAATCCCGAATATGGAAAATATATAATGTTTTTCCACGGCTCGGGACCCGAAAATGAAGAGACAATGTTTGACCATCACGCAAGTATAGGTATTGCCTGGAGTGACGATCTTAAAAATTGGAGCTATTCGTAATGGAAAAAACAATGAAATCTAAAAAAAGATTGATAATCAAAATAATAGCCTCTGTCTTGGCGGTAGTTGTTTTCCTCGTTGCCTATTACGCGGCCGTTTTGTGTTTCGGCTTTTTTCGTATTGAAGACAATCTGGAAATTCAGTCAAAGGGAAAAGCGGGTAAAAAAGCACCTGTTGGAGAACCATTGACGGTTTTAACATATAATGTCGGATTCGGTGCGTATAGTGATGATTATTCTTTCTTTATGGACGGAGGAGAATACTCACGTGCATTTTCCAAAGATGCTGTTGTTAACAATATAGAAGCCTCTGTGGAACTGACTCAAAGCGCATCTCCCGATTTTTTGTTCTTGCAGGAAGTCGATATATACGGAACCCGAAGCCACTACGTAGACGAAAGTCAGATGTTCAAGGATGCTTACCGTCTGTACGATCGTATAGAAGCTGTTAATTATGATTCTCCTTATCTTCTTTATCCGTTTGACGAGCCGATAGGGAAAAACAAATCTTGTATTATGACCTTTAGCAGGTATAATATAAAAAGCGGAATGAGAAGAAGTCTGCCGATCGAAGGTTTTCCCAATAATTTTTTTGACCTGGACAGAGCCTATACCTCTACAAGGGTGTACACCCAAAAGGATAATTGGCTGGTACTGTACAATCTCCATCTTTCGGCGTATACCTCTGATGGAAAAATAGTAGACGAACAGCTTAAAATGCTGTTTGAGGATATGAAAAAAGAGTACGAAGACGGAAATTATGTCGTAGCGGCGGGTGATTTCAATATGGATCTGCTTGGAGATTCATCAAAATATTTTGAACGTAGTGAAGGAAATTATACTTGGGCACAACCGTTTAATACGGAGCTTATCCCCGAAGGATTTGCGTTGTTCGCTTCAACTAATGCCCCCTCGTGTCGAAATGCCGACAGTGCTTATCGCGGAGACGGTACGGATTTTGTTATTACCATTGACGGAATGATTGCCAGCGACAACATAGAGGTGATTTCAAGCGAAACCATAGACACAGGGTTTGCGCACAGCGATCATAATCCCGTTAAATTTGAGATAATATTAAAATAAAAGATGCTGACAAAAGTCAGCATCTTTTGTTATTATCATAAAAGCAAACGCGAGGCGTTTGAAAGTGGTCACAAGACCGCGTGAGCGAGAAGCACTCCTTTTATTTATTATATTTTCGGTCCGTTTGA
>JAFTLM010000097.1 GCA_017455945.1 Clostridia bacterium
AAGAAAGCGGAGTTCCGAATTATGCCTTACAAAACCGCTGTAAGCCTACAGAAATAAAGCTATCCAAGCCGTTAGTCCACTTTTTCTTTTTGAAGCCAAAGGCGCAAAAAGAAAAAGTTCGCAAAAAGAAAAACGCCGTTTTGGGGAATTTCGCTCACTGCGGTGAGCGACAAGGCTTATGCAGCCTTGACTCGCACCCACTGGCGTGGGGGCTCTTATGGGTGCGGTGCAAACACCCTCCCCTACGGTGTACACGCCCCGAAACCGTCGTTTTTTCCATCAAATCAATCCCGAGAACACGGCGAAGATTACCGGTATCGTAATCACCGACAGAGCGTGGGATATAACCGCCATACCCGCCGCGAGAGAAGTGTCCTCGCCATAACCCGCAGGCACCACCACGGGGCTGAGCCCAAGAGGCATCGCAAGGGCAAAAAGCGCACAAAGCACCGTACTCTTTTCTATTGGCAAAAGCATAACAAGCGGCGTTAAAGCCAGAGGAATTACGACAAGTCTCAAAAGGCTGGATATGTATATTCCGATATTTTTGATGACCTTTAAAATCTTTATTTTCGCAATGGTTACACCCGTCAGAAGCATAGCCAGCGGCGACATACAGTTGCCCGCCGTTCTTATTATCTCCATTGCCACGCTGTCACCCTCGGGGGTAATGAAATATCTTCCAAGTCCGCTGACGCCTATCACCGCGCCGATAACCATACACACCAACATGGGATTCGCTATGCGCTTGAGAGCAGCCTTTACGCTCTTGTCGGCTTTGTCGGCGGGAATGAGCAACGCGGGTATTCCCCAGCCGTAAACTCCTATCCACAGCGGAAATATAAATACGTTGTACTCCAAAAAATTCTCCTGAAGAAGCGCTTTTGCCACCGCAAGCCCCATAAATCCGAAGTTTGAGAAGCAAAGCCCGTATGTGTATATATTTCGGTCGTGTCTGTTCTTTGAAAACAGTCTGCCAAGCAAAATGCCCAGCGGAAGGGTAACTATCATCACCAGACAGCAAACGGCTATAGGCTTCCAGGAGCCTGTAAGCGTTTGCAGATTAAAGCTCTCGATAAAGGTTCCCATAACCAGACAGGGGGTGAAAAGATTGTTTTCAAGCTTTGAAAGCACGCCGTCGGTGCTTTCGGGTATCACCTTCAGCCTTGTGAGGGCAAAGCCCAGAAGAATAAAGGAAAACAGAAAGGCAAGTCTGCCGAGTGTTGAAAAGATAAGGTCGAAATTCATTTTTTACTCCGTTATTTTAGGTCTAATATGATAAGCTCGGGCTTGTTGAAAATCCTGGGAATCTTGATGTTGTTGGCAAGCCCTCGGCTCACAAGCATCTTTTTGTCGTAGAAGCCCGACGTATACTTTGGGAAAAGCCCCTGCCCGGGTGCGAAAATTCCCTGCCCGAAAATCCGCCACTGACCGCCGTGAGCGTGACCCGAAATTATCAGACCAACGTCCTTGTCCTTCAGGTGCTCGGGATAGTATTCGGGGTGGTGGGAAAGCAGTATTTTAAAGCGTTTCTGCTTGAAAAATCCGTCAAGCGCCTCTATGTTTGGCGGCGGCGTTTTTTTGCATCTTCCCTGCTCCGTGTCTATGGAGTATCCCGTGGAAAGTCCGCCTATAACAATCTCGCCAAAACCTACCCACTCGTTGTCAAGCAACGTGGCACCCGTGGCGCGAAGAGCGTCTCTCACGTCAATTCCGCGCTTGACCTCGTGGTTTCCAAGCGAGCAAAATACGGGATATTTTTCTGCCGCGCGGGCAAGAAAATCAATTCCCTTTTCGTGGGGGTTGGCTCGGTGTATCATATCTCCGGGGCAAAGAATAAGGTCGGGTGCCTCTTTTTCAAGCACGCCCAAAAGTCCCTCAAAAGGCGAGCTGTGCAGGTCTGAGACCACCGCCGCCCTAAGACTTTTTTGAAGCCCCGCGTCTATTTCATATCTGTTTATTTCCATTTTGCACCGTTTCTTTCGTGGTTGAGTTTGAGTTTCGGGCATTTTTCGCCTTTCGCCCTTCGGCGTTTTCCCTTTTGGCTTTTAAGCCGTTTCGAAACAGCCCGATTTTTCCTCATTCTAATTATACAACCAAATCACCTTTTAATTGTGTCTATTTTGTGAATTTTGCAAACTGAGATATTTTGTAAACAGGAAGGATATCAGGCGAGGGGTTATATTTTTGAGAAAAACGGCAAAGGGCAAGCAAAACTTTTATTTTTCTCTTGTTTATCTGCCGATTTTGTGGTAAAATAATGGCACAGAATTGATAAAAGGAGTAAAAAAATGAAATTAAAATACGGTGTCAAAGGAATGATGTGTACCGCCTGTGCCGCCCACGTTGAACGTGCGGCGCGCTCGGTATGCGACGGCGAAATAACCGTCAGCCTTTTGACAAACACCATAATATTAGAAGTCCCCGACACGGAAAAAGAAGAGGTGCTGAGAAAAAAACTCACCAAAGCTCTCAGGGCAGGAGGCTACGACCTCATCGTCGGCGACAGAAAAGCTCTTGAAGCGAAACAGAGAAAAAAATCAACAAGAAATCTTATAACATCGCTGGTTTTATGTGCTATTCTGATGTACGTTTCAATGGGCTCCATGCTTGGAATACCTCAACCGAGTATCTTGAAAAACGCGGCAGTATATTCCATAGCCCAGTTGATAATAACATTACCTATAGTCGTCATCAACCGCAAGTATTTCAAGGGCGGAATATCCGCACTCTTTGCCCTTGCACCCAATATGGACTCGCTGATAGCCATAGGCTCGGGAGCCTCCCTGCTCTATTCGCTCTACGGCACGGTGATGATAATTATATCCCCCGAAGCGGCTCGTCACGCCTACGCGCACGACCTCTATTATGAGTCGGCGGCGATGATTCTCGCCCTTGTAACTTTAGGAAAATTCCTTGAAGAAAGGGCAAAGAAAAAAGCGGGCGACGCCATAAGTGCCCTTTCGGAGACGCTTCCCTCCACCGCAACCCTTATAGAAAACGGCGTTGAAAGAGTTGTAGAAACCGCCGAGGTAAAGGTTGGAGACGTTGTGGCGGTTCGCGCGGGAGAAGCCATTCCCGTTGACGGCGAGATAATCTTCGGCTCGGGAAGCATTGACGAATCGGCGCTCAGCGGCGAAAGCCTGCCCGTGGACAAAGCCGAAGGTTCAAAGGTAAACGCCTCTTGCATACTATGCGACGGATATATAAAAATAAGGTGCGAACGCACGGGAAGCGACACCTCCATAAGCCGTATCATCACAATGCTCGAGGAGGCTTCAAGCTCAAAAGCGAACATATCGCGCATCGCTGACAAAGTGAGTGCCGTGTTTGATCCGGCAATAATGTCCATATCTGTAATCACACTCATTATCTGGCTGATTGCGGGACAGCCGCAAACGGCATTCAAATGCGCCATCTCGGTGCTGGTTATATCCTGCCCCTGTGCGCTGGGTCTCGCCACCCCCACTGCCATAATGGTGGGAACGGGTGCGGGTGCTTCCCGCGGTATTCTCGTCAAGAACGCCCACGCGCTGGAACAGATGAGAGACGTAAGATACCTTTTAGTTAACAAAACAGGCACGCTGACCCACGGAAAGCCCGTGGTTACAGTTGTTTTCGGGCTGTCTGACGAAATGCTTGAGGCGGCGTTCGCCCTGGAAAAGATGTCATCTCACCCTCTTGCACACGCAATCTGCAGATACGCCGAGGAAAGGCTGCCCAAAACAGACGAGGTCAGGGATTTTGAATCGAAGGTCGGCAACGGTCTTTCGGGAATTTACAAGGGCGAGTTATGCAGATGCGGAAAACCCGAATTTATAAGCTCGATATGTGATTTTGATACCCAAAACATTGATTTCTATGGAGAAAAGGTATCAATTTCAAAGGTTTTGGCAGAGCTGGCGCAAAAGGGTGCCACGGCGGTCTGCGTTTTGTACAAGAACCAATGCGGAGTCGTTGCCATCACCGACGAAATCAAGGAATCCTCCACAGACGCCGTAAAAGCCCTCAGAACGCGAGGAATCGAATGTGTAATGCTGACGGGCGACAACGAGGCTTCGGCGGCTTCTGTGGCAAAGAAGGTGGGTATAGATGCATTTCACGCCTCCCTTCTCCCCGAGGACAAGGTCAAAATCATCGAAGAATACAAAAAACGCGGTGACGGACTTGTGGCAATGGCAGGCGACGGCATAAACGACGCCCCCGCCCTGGCTCTCGCCCACGTCGGCATAGCCATCGGTGCGGGAACCGAAGTCGCCATCGATTCAGCCGACGTGATACTCTCAAAAAGCTCTCTGCTTGACATTGTTTCCGCCCTGGATATTTCACGCGCCACGTTAAGAACAATCAAGCAGAACCTGTTCTGGGCGCTGATATACAATTCTGTTTGCATACCCGTTGCGGCGGGCGCTCTCTTCCCTCTCTTCGGAATCACCCTCTCGCCCATGATAGGCGCGGCGGCAATGTCGGTTTCTTCAATAACGGTAGTACTCAATTCGCTGATGATAAAGAGACGCGTCAAGGGAAAATAATCGTGCGATAACGGCAAGATACCCGAAATATGCCAATTTTATCCGACAAAAATAAAAACCTCGGCTTACGGGTGCTTTCCATAAAGCAGGTTTTACCTGCCGATAGAAAATCATCTTCGCAGGGGCGTTCTGTGAACGCCCTACGTCAAAAAGGACAGAGAACGTTAAAATTCTCTGTCCTTTTTTACACGCCTTGCGCACAAGGTATAGTGTGTTACACCTTTTAGGTGTACTGTCAGGCGGTAACATAGCCATCTCCGGGAGGAAGGAGGCACGCGGAGCGTGACGGAAGAAGCCCGCGCGACCTTGACTTTGTACAAACTTTATGGTAACGCGTTCTCCCTCAGTCGCCTTCGGCGCCATGGCAGATTGTCAAGCAAGTGCAACACCAAAAAAAGCTTCAAAAGGTGAAAGCCAGCACAAGCATTTTTTAGGTCTCAAGTTAATAGATAAA